>JBIIMH010000154.1:0-5319 GCA_044338095.1 Rariglobus sp.
TATCGGGCGTCTTCAGTAGCCACTTGCGGGTTTTACACGAGTTCACCCACGAGTTGGTTTCTTTGCTGCCATGCGTCGCTTTGCTTAACAAGTTGTTCCTTTCGGATTGAACGCATACCATCACTAATGGCCGCTAATGCGGAATTCAGAATCCGTGTTTTATTAGCGTCCCTTAGTTCATTAGCGGTTAAAAAATCGGTGGTTTTACACGGGAGCGGCTGGTTACAACTGAATCGAAAACTGCCAGTGGTGAGGCTTGAGTGTTTTGCGTTAACCGGTTCTTAAACCGACTTGACCGCCTCGGGCTGCGGGCGAGGGAAAAGGATCGCCGTCTCGGCCACCTTGGAACCGGTGAGGCGGTTGCCCCAGACCAGCTCGTCCTTCCAGACCGGGCCCATGGTGTAACCGAGCACAGCGTGAATTTTAGTGGTCGTTTCGGGCATGACGCAGGGCAACAACGACACGCCCAAACGGAGCGCTTCGGCAATCGTGGCGAGCGAGGTTTTGAGCAAGGCCTGATCCTTTGGATCGGCGGATTTGCCGAGCTTCCACGGCGCGCGGTTCTCGATGTAGGCGTTGGTCGCCGTGATGAACGCGAAGGTGCGCTCCAGCGCGATGTGGAATTGGAAGCCTTCGTTTAACGTGAGGACTTCGTCGCGGGTTTTCACCCACAGCGCCTGCAAATCCTGCTCGGCTTGCTCGTTGACCTCCGCCGCTGGCACCAAACCGGCAGCAAAGCGGTTGGTCATGTTGAGGGCGCGGTTAACCAGGTTGCCCAAATTATTGGCCAATTCGGCGTTGTAGCGGGCGAGGAACTGGGCGAGCGAAAAATCGCTGTCCTGGCCCACACTCATCTCGCGGATGAGGAAGTAGCGCAGGGCATCGACCCCGTACTTGTCGGCGAACTCGGCGGCATCAACAAAGTTGCCCGTGCTCTTGGACATTTTTGAGCCGTTGATCGACCACCAGCCGTGGGCGAGCAAAGACTTGGGTGGCTCGATGCCGGCGGCCTTGAGCATGATCGGCCAGTACACGGCGTGCGGCGGCACGAGGATATCCTTGCCGATGACGTGAAAATCGGCCGGCCAAAACCCGGGTTTGTCGATGACGGCGGTGTAATAGTTAACCAGTGCGTCGAACCACACATAGGTTACAAATTGGTCGTCGAAGGGCAGCGTGATACCCCATTCCAGGCGCTCCTTCGGGCGTGAAATACACAGGTCGTTGAGCGGCTCGGCGAGGAACTCCAACACCTGCTTTTGACGGTAGCGCGGGAAGACAAAATCCTCGTTGGTTTTGAGGTGGTCGACCAGCCAGTCCTGATACTGGCGGAGTTTGAAAAAGTAGTTCGATTCGGTGATCTCGGTGACCTCGCCGAAAATCTCCGGCCAGGAGCCGTCGGGATTGCGGTCCTTGTCCTGGAGAAACTGCTCCTGACGGGTGGAGTAAAACCCCTTGTACTGGGCCTTGTAGATAAGGCCCTTGTCGAAGAGCTGCTGGAGGAGCTGGCAGACGACCTTTTTGTGCCGCTCCTCGGTGGTGCGGATGAAGTCGTTGTTGGAGATATTGAGCTTTTTACAGAGGACGCGGAACTCCTCGGACACCTCGTCGCAAAACTGTTGCGGGGGGATGCCACGTTTTTTGGCGCTCTGTTGGACCTTCTGGCCGTGCTCGTCGACGCCGGTGAGGAAATACACGTTGTCGCCCATCAGGCGGCGGAAGCGGGCGATGACGTCGGTGAGCACCTTTTCGTAGGCGTGACCGAGGTGCGGCGAACCGTTCACGTAGTCGATGGCGGTCGTGATGTAAAAGTTCTTCATGAGCGAAAGGGGGCAACAGAATGCACGCCGAGGGAAATGTCGAAGATTTTGCTGGCCCCCTGCTAAAGGGGACGCGCCACCACCCACGGCGTGCTGAAAAGGACGGCAAAGTAGCGCAGGCTTCCAGCCTGCTTCAGAGTTAACAACTGCCTCGCTGAGCAGACTGGAAGTCTGCGCTACTTTTCTGACAGACAATGAATATTAGTTGACCCTAATTACCGGCCCAGATTTAGGTACGCCTAATTTTAATATGAGCCTCAAATCATTTCACGTCCTTGTGGTGGCACTTACAATTTTAGTCGGGATCAGCGGAGGCGGTCTGGCACACGCTGCCACAGCCACAAACGAGCGACCGCGCGTGTTGACGACCTTTACCATCCTGGCCGACATGGTGCGCAACGTCGCCGGCAGCCACGCCGACGTGGACTCCCTCACCAAGCCGGGCGCCGAAATCCACGGCTACGAACCGACGCCGCGCGACATCGTTAAAACCCAGCGCGCCTCCCTCGTTTTCTGGAACGGAATGAACCTGGAGCGCTGGTTCGAACCGTTTTTTGCCAAAGTGAAAAACGTGCCGCAGGTGGTGCTCACCGAGGGAATCGAGCCGATGGGCATCACCGAAGGTCCGTACACGGGAAAACCCAACCCGCACGCGTGGATGTCGCCGATGAACGCCCTGCGTTACGTCGAAAACATCCGCGCCGCCCTCGCGCGCATCGATCCTGCCAACGCGGCCGCCTACGCAGCCAACGCCGAGGCCTACTCGGCCAAAATCCGCGCCCTCGACGCCCCGGTGCGCGCGCAACTCGCGCGCATTCCCGAAGCCCAGCGCTGGCTGGTGACCAGCGAGGGCGCGTTCTCGTACTTGTGCCGCGACTACGGCCTGCGCCCGCTTTACCTCTGGCCGATCAACGCCGATGCCCAGGGCACTCCGCAACAAATCCGTGCCGTCATCGACCAGGTTCGGGCCCACCGCATCCCCGTGGTTTTCAGCGAAAGCACGGTGAGCGACAAACCCGCCCGCCAAGTCGCCAAGGAGGGCGGCGCCCGTTACGGCGGCGTGCTTTATGTCGATTCGCTCACCGACTCTTCTGGCCCCGCGCCCAGCTACCTCGCGCTCCTTCAAGCCAACGCCAACACCATCGTAAACGCCTTCAGCGCCACCGCGGCTCCTTAACATGGAACCCTCGCCACCGCTCACCCTCGTCGCCAGCCACGTCACCGTCACCTACCCCAACGGCCACACCGCCCTGCGCGACGCGAGTTTCCAGCTCCAAGGCGGCACCATCTGCGCGCTCGTCGGCGTCAACGGCTCGGGCAAATCCACGCTGTTTAAGGCCCTGATGGGTTTCGTCACCCCGTCGAGCGGGCAGGTCACGATCAACGCCGCACCGGTGCGCGCCGCCCAACGCCGCAGCTGGGTCGCCTATGTCCCGCAGGCCGAGGAGGTCGACTGGACGTTCCCGGTGAGCGTGCACGACGTCGTCATGATGGGCCGCTACGGCTACATGAATTTCATGCGCCAGCCCAAAGCGGCCGACCGCGCCGCCGTCGAAGAAAGCCTGCGCCGCGTCGGCCTGTGGGACTTCCGCGACCGCCAGATTGGCGAACTCTCGGGCGGGCAAAAAAAGCGTGTTTTTGTCGCCCGCGCGCTCGCCCAACGCGGCCGCATTATCCTGCTCGACGAGCCGTTCACCGGCGTCGACGTGAAGACCGAGGAAGCCATTATCACGCTCCTGCGCGAACTGCGCGCCGAGGGCTGCCTCATCCTTGTCTCGACTCACAACCTCGGTTCCGTCCCCGAGTTTTGCGATCAAGTCGTGCTCATCAACCGCACCGTGCTCGCCTACGGGCCGACCGCCGAGGTCTTCACGCCGGAAAACCTCACGCATGCTTTCGGGGGAACGCTGCGGCACTTCAACATCGAGAAATCCACGGTTAACGTCCACGACGGCCACCAAATCACCGTGCTCACCGACGACGAGCGCCCGCTGGTGCTCGGCAAGAGCGGACACCTTGAATACCTCGACCGCGCCGGACGCGAAAAACTCATCTCCGAACGCGAGAAGGAGGCCGAATCGCCATGAACACCTGGCTGACGCCGTTTCAGTACGACTATATGCTTACGGCGCTGTGGACGAGCACACTCATCGGTGGCGTCTGCGGACTGCTCTCGGGCTTCATCACCCTCAAGGGCTGGTCGCTGATGGGCGACGCGCTTTCGCATGCCGTGGTGCCGGGAGTGGCGTTGGCCTACCTGGCCGGGCTACCCTTCGCGGTGGGCGCCTTCACCAGCGGACTGCTTGCGGCTGGGGCCATGGCGTTGGTTAAAATGAAAACCCCGGTACGCGAAGACGCGGTGATCGGCATCGTGTTCACCTCGTTTTTCGCGCTCGGCCTTTTGCTGATATCGATTTTCCCGAGCCGGGTGAACCTGAAGAGCATCATCTTTGGCAACATCCTGGGCATCGCCCCCGCTGATGTGCTGCAAGTGGTGATCGTCTCCGCGATTTGCTTGCTGGTGATCGCGTTTAAGTGGCGGGACTTGCTGCTGTTTTGTTTCGACCCGAGCCAAGCCCGAGCTCTGGGACTTCCGGTGGGTTTCCTGCACGTGCTGCTGCTCCTGCTGTTATCTGCGACTGCGGTCGCGGCGCTGCAGGCGGTGGGGGCGATTCTGGTGATCGCCGTTCTGGTTACGCCGGGGGCGACCGCCTACCTGCTCACCGACCGCTTTGGCGTGCTGCTGCTGCTGGGAGCGGCGATTGGGGCGGGCACGGCGTTTATAGGAGCGTACGCCAGTTACTTTTTAAACGGTGAAACCGGTGGATGTATCGTCACGTTGCAGACCCTGGTTTTCCTCGCTGCGCTGATCTTCGCGCCCAAACACGGGCTGCTCGCGGGCCGCCGTGCGCGCCGCTTGGCCAACGCCACGCCATGAACACCCAACTTCTGGATACGCTGTTAGAACCATTCGCCTTCGGGTTTATGCGGCAGGCGTTTGCCCTGGGCGCGCTGGTGGCGGCGGTGAGCGCGGTGCTGTCGTGTTTTTTGGTGCTGCGCGGTTGGTCGCTCATGGGCGACGCCATCTCGCATGCCGTTCTGCCGGGCATCGTGCTCGCCTACATCGCGGGCGTACCGCTCGCGGTCGGCGCGTTTGGCAGCGGACTGTTTTGCGCGGTGGCGACGGGCTGGGTTAAACGCAACAGCCGCATCAAAGAAGACACGGTCATGGGCGTGGTTTTTACCGGCATGTTCGCCTTCGGGTTGGTGCTCTTTTCCAAAACCCCGAGCGACCTGCACCTCGATCACATCCTGTTTGGCAACATTCTGGGCATCACCCCGGCGCAGATTTGGGAAACCAGTGTGCTATCGGTCATCGTGCTCGGCATAATTCTTTTTTTGCGCCGGGATTTGATGCTGGTGTGTTTCGATCCCTCGCATGCGAAAGTGCTCGGGCTGCGCGTGCAGCTGCTGACTTATCTGCTGCTGGTGTTGCTCT
>JBIIMH010000155.1:0-5278 GCA_044338095.1 Rariglobus sp.
GTGCACCTTGTTCGCCATCGCTGCGTCGCTGTCGCGCCCGTGGATTGAGGGCATCAAAGGGCAAACCGTCGTCCAGCCTTCCGCCGGCCTGCGGCGCCTGGCTCTGGGCTCGACGTTGCTCATTTTTGTGCAGCTGGTGGTCGGCGCCCTGATGCGCCACAATAACGCCGGGCTAGCGATTCCTACGTTCCCGCTCACGCCCGAGGGAGGACTGGTGCCCTCGCAGTGGGATTTCAGGGTGGCGATCCACTTTACCCACCGGGTGATGGCGCTGATTTTGACCGGCGTGCTGATCACTCTCGCAATTGCGCTCTGGCGTTCGGCGACAAAGGGAAGTGGTCATAAAATCGCTGCCGGGCTCGTTGGCGGCCTGCTCGTTATGCAGGTTTTGCTCGGTGCAATCACGGTGTGGTCAACGCGAAATCCGTACGCCGCCACCGCTCACGTGATCGTGGGGGCGTTTTTATTGGCTACGGTCTTCACGGTGTCATGGTGGACTTACCGCAATTCACTGGTTAGCCCCCGGTCCGTTTCGCTCGCCGCATGACCACTACCGACACTTCCAGCATGCACGTCACACCCACAAAGGCCGGCTTTGGCGATTACCTTGAATTAACCAAGCCGCGCCTGAGCCTGCTCTCGGTGATCACCTCGCTGGTGGGTTATGCCGCCGCCCGTCCCGGCTGGCACCCAGTGGAATTCACGGCGTTGGTCGCTGGCACGTGCGCGTGCGCCGGCGGCGTGGCGGCGCTAAACCAATGGCTGGAAAGCGACACTGACGCGGTCATGCCGCGCACAGCCGACCGGCCGATCCCCTCAGGCAAGGTGGCTACGGGGTCGGCCTTTGTGATCGGCGTAGGCCTTTGCGCGGGCGGGCTTGGAGTACTGTTTACCTACATGCACGGCGGGGCGGCTTTTTTCGCTCTGCTAACCATCATTTCGTACCTGGCCATCTACACGCCGGCGAAACGCTGGTCGCACTGGTCCACTGAGATTGGGGCGGTCGCTGGGGCGTTCCCACCGCTCATCGGCTGGGCGGCGGCAACCGGCGGCGTCACCGCGCTGGGTTGGATTCTGTTTGCGGTGCTGTTTTTCTGGCAAATCCCGCATTTCATGGCGGTGGCGTGGACCTACCGGAAGGACTATGGAGCGGTTAACTTCCCGATGCTGCCGGTGCGCGATAGCGAGGGCGGCAAGGTCGCCCGCTGGTCTTTTATCAACTCCGTGGGGCTGATCCTCGTCTGCCTGCTGCCTCAGGCACTGGGGCTGGCAAGCACCTATTACACCGTGGTGACCGTAGTCCTGGGCGCCTGGTTCCTGGCGCGAGCCGGTGCGTTCCTGCGCAAAACCGACCGCGACCAGAACTCCCGCCGCCTGTTCTTAACGACCATCGGCTGGCTACCCCTGCAACTCGGCGCGCTGGTGGCCGACCGTTTTTTTTTCTGAGTGGAAAGAGCAAACCCGTTAACCGATTTCTTAAAACCTATCCTTTGCCCAATGACCCTTAACGACATCCCCGCGCTGAACGCCGGACTCAACGCCCTAGCCACCGCGCTCATCACCGCGGGCTTCATCTACATCAAAACCGGCCGCAAAATCGCTCACCGCGCCTGCATGCTGGCGGCCGGGGTCGTCTCGGCGGTTTTCTTAGTCGGCTACATCGGCCACAAAATCCTCAAGGGCATGGCGGCGGGCGCCGGCGAGGCGGTCCACACCCAGTTCGGCGGCGAAGGCCCCATCCGCACAGTTTATTTTGTGATGCTCATCAGCCACATTATTTTGGCGATCAGCATCGCCTACCTGGTGCCCAAGACCTTTGCCCTCGCGCTCAAAGGCGAGTTCGAGCGCCACCGCAAATGGGCCCGCGTGGTCTTCCCCATCTGGTATTATGTGAGTATCACCGGCGTGCTGGTTTACTTTTTTCTCTATCAATGGTGGCCGGCCACCCCATAATAACGTCCCGCAGCCGCTCTTCACAGGCCACATCGTTTACTTATGCCGTGCAGCATCAGCGTTTATGGCTTGAAATGCCCCGCAGCATCCGGACGCTGACTCGAATTATTGCCTTTTTTTCCACTCGTTTGCCCCGTCCGCCTTACCGACTTTTCGACAAATGACCTTAACGTCTTTTTATCAGTTCATTAAACACCGCGCGCTGCCCTGCGCGGCCGTTGCCGTTATACCGCTGTTCACCGGCGGCTGGTTAAACTGGCTCACCGGCCCTCAATCCACCTTCGACACCCAGGGTCCGGTAGCGCGCTCGCAGCTCGATGTTTTTTACGTCACGTGCTGGGTAACCGGCATCACCTTTGTGATCGTTGCTAGCATCTTGGCTTATGCCATGATCCGTTTCCGCGCCCGCAAAACCGATGACCCCAAGGCACTCCCGCCTGATCCCGGCCATGGCAACCCGCTTATCGAACTCAGCCTCATCGGCCTGTCCGTGCTCGCGCTGGTTTTTATCGCGGTGCCCACGCTTAAGGCGATCTGGTACACCTACGACGTTCCCGCCGATCAAAAAGCCATCGCCTACGAGGTCAACGCCACCGGTCTCCAATGGTGGTTCCGCTTCGATTACCCCAGGGAGCAGATCGACGGCGTCGGCAGCCTCACCACCGCCAACGAATTGGTCATCCCGGCCGGTCGCCCGGTGCGCATCAACCTGCGCACCGCAGACGTGATCCACTCGTTCTGGGTCCCAAAGCTTGCTGGCAAGGTCGACATGATCCCCAACCGCGGCAACCACCTGTGGCTACAAGCCGACGCTCCAGGCTATTTCTGGGGCCAATGTGCAGAATTTTGCGGTGAATCCCATGCCGTCATGCGCTTCCGTGTTATTGCCCTGGCCGAAGCAGACTTCGCCGCTTGGGTCGCGCACCAAAAGACCAACGCCCGCAGTTTGGCCGCTGACGCCAAGCCCGCGACACCCCCTGCAGCCCCGTATACCTACATTAATCGAGGCCGTAACGCCCCAGGCTACTCAGCCGAATTTGACGCAAATCCATTCGCTGCATGGAAAACTCAACAGGAGATAAACCCAGGCGAAGATCCCGCAGCCATCGCCCAGGGCCGCCACATTTTTCAGCAAAAAGGCTGCGTCACCTGCCACGCCGTTCGCGGCAACGAAGGCCAGGGTGTGACAGGTCCCGACCTGACCCATATCGGCTCCCGCACCACCATCGCCGCCGGTCTCATGGAAAACACCCCGCAAAACCTACATCATTGGCTCACCCGCCCCAACGAACTCAAGCCGGGTAATAAGATGTATGTCGGTGTTCCCACCGGTGGCGGCAACGTCATGGCCGGCTACATTAACATCGACCGTGCTACCGGCGAAACCACCGGCCACAACGTCGTGATCAGCGACGAAGAAGCCCGGAGCCTAGTCGCCTACCTGCACAGCTTGAAGTAACCTTTTTCAATTTAACGAACGCCTCCGCCACCATGTCTGTCCAATCACAAACCCAATCCGTCGGCCACGCTGGCCACGCCGCCGCTCCCGTGGAGAAGCGTTCTTGGCTACTCACCCGCCCCACTGCCAAGACCGGTCTCATCAGCTGGTTAACCACCGTTGACCACAAGAAGATCGGCCTGCTCTACGGCATGTCCGCACTGTTTTTTTTCCTGGTCGGCGGCTTCCAAGCGCTGCTGATCCGCCTGCAACTCGCAGTGCCCAACAACACGCTCATCTCCCACCAGCTCTACAACGAGTTGTTCACCATGCACGCCACCACCATGATCTTCCTGGCGGTCATGCCCCTGTCGGCGGCGTTTTTCAACTACATGATGCCGCTGCAGATCGGTGCCCGTGACGTCGCCTTCCCGCGACTCAACGGCTTCGCCTTCTGGGTGTTTTTAGCCGGCGCGATCGTTCTGAACATCGGTTGGTTTGTTAAGTCCGGAGCCCCCGATGCTGGTTGGTTCGGTTACGCCCCTCTCACCTCAACGGCCTACTCCAACCAGTTCACCAGCGACATGTCCACCGACCTGTGGGTGATGGGACTGCAAATTTTGGGACTTTCCTCCGTGGTCGGCTCGCTCAACTTCATTGTCACCATCATCAACATGCGCGCTCCCGGCATGACCATGATGCGCCTGCCGGTGTTCACCTGGATGACCTTGTTCACCGCCTTCCTCATCATCCTGTCGTTCCCCGCCATCACCATCGCCCTCGTCGAATTGATGATGGACCGATCCTTCGGCACCAGTTTCTTTGACGTTTCCAACGGCGGTTTACCGATCCTTTGGCAGCACCTGTTCTGGATCTTCGGTCATCCTGAGGTGTACATCCTAATTCTTCCAGCGATGGGCATCATTTCGGAAATTCTCCCAACCTTTGCGCGTAAGCCTCTCTTCGGTTACCCGATCATCGTATTCTCGGGTGCCACCATCGGGTTCCTCGGTTTCGGGGTATGGTCGCACCACATGTTCACCACCGGCATGGGTACGGTTGCAACTGCCGCCTTCTCGTTGCTAACGATGGCGATTGCGGTTCCCACGGGTGTTAAAATGTTCAACTGGATCGGCACCCTCTGGGGTGGCACGCTGCGCATGACCACGCCGATGATGTTCGCACTCGGATTCTTGTGGATGTTCATGATGGGCGGCTTCTCCGGTGTGATGCACTCCGCCGCACCGGCCGACGCCCAGCAACAAGACAGTTACTTCGTGGTGGCCCACTTCCATTACGTGCTGATCGGAGGCTCCGTTTTCGCCCTGTTGGGTGGCATCCAGTACTGGTTCCCCCTGATTTTCGGTCGCAAGGTTTCCGAAGCCTGGGGCAAGACGTCGTTCTGGGTCATTTTCGCGGGCTTTAACATCACGTTCTTCCCGATGCATTTCCTGGGCCTAAATGGCATGCCCCGCCGCACAGCGGTTTACGACGGCAACATGGGTTGGAATGAGGCAAACATGATAGCTACCATTGGCGCGTTGATCCTCGGTGTTGGCGTGGCAATTTACTTCTGCGTTATGGTCTACACTTATTTCAAAGGTGAGAAAACAACCCACGACGAGTGGGGCGCGCGCACCTTGGAGTGGACCGTGCCGAGCACGCCGCCGCCCGAGCATAACTTTGATGTTATCCCAACCGTTCATGCCCGCGACGCCTTCTGGTACGAGAAAACTCACGTGGAGCAGACCGCCAAGGACAAGGCTGCAAGCGCCCTGGCTGAGCAGTCCCACGGCGGCATCCACATGCCCAGCCAGTCTTGGTTCCCGCTGGTGGCCGCAATCGGCCTGCTAATCGGGGCTATCTTCATTGTTAACCACATCATGA
>JBIIMH010000455.1:0-5259 GCA_044338095.1 Rariglobus sp.
TAGCACCTCGGAATCTGTGGTCTAGCCGGAACGATAAGGTTGTTCATCAGCTCAGTTTTCCCATCCTAGCACCTCGGAATCTGTGGTCTAGCCGGAACCTCGCGCAGCATGCCGTCGATTTCATGCGGATCCTAGCACCTCGGAATCTGTGGTCTAGCCGGAACAAAGCGCGTGGCACCTGTAAGGGCCGCGCTATCCTAGCACCTCGGAATCTGTGGTCTAGCCGGAACCACCGGCTGCGGGCTTGTTGGCCATTCTCATCCTAGCACCTCGGAATCTGTGGTCTAGCCGGAACACGCAGGCAAAGCGCCGAGTTTGTCGAAGGATCTAAAAACGGGGTCGGGGCGTTACATGGATACATCGGCGCGTAATGCCGATGGGGCGGGTAGCGTGTTAACTATTGGCCTTGAGTGATTAAAAATTCTTGCGCGTGAGGGGACTTCCTTTTAATCCCTTTCCCACGGGCCACCTGTCGAAGATTCGTGCACCTAATCGACACGTTTACCCAACATGTCGATTTCGTGGATATGTCGGCCGATTATGCTTATTTTTTACGTAAAAATCGACACGTCGCCTTGACCTGTCGATTGAGTGGACGCATTGTTTGGACATGTCGCCAAACTCTGATTTTTTCGACGCGTCGCTGGTGTGGCGTCCAGAACTGCCTTACAATGGGCTTCCTCCGTTGCCGCCAAAGATTGATATCGAGACCAAGGTGGTGCTCAAGCAGTGTATCACGGCAAGGGCGGCATTGGCCGAACTCAAGCAAGCGGCTGAATTGATCCCCAACCAAGGCGTGTTGATCAACACGCTGCCTTTGTTGGAGGCGCAGGCCAGTTCAGAGATCGAGAACATTGTGACCACCACTGACCGCCTGTTCCAGTTCCGCCAGGCCAACGAACAAGCCGCCGATCCCGCGACAAAGGAAGCACTGCGCTACAGTCACGCTTTGCTGGAAGGCTTCCGCGAGTTGGCTCGTCACCCGCTCAATACGCGTTTGGCCGAGTGCGTTTGCAGTGAAATCAAGGGCGTGACCATGAGCGTGCGTCGGGTGCCCGGCACTGCGCTCGCCAGCGAACAGACCGGCGAGGTCATCTACACACCGCCAGTGGGGGAGGATGAGCTTCGCACCCTGTTGGCGAACTGGGAGCGGTTCTTGCATGAGGCAACCGATCTCGACCCGCTTATCCGCCTCGCGGTGGCGCATTATCAATTCGAGGCGATCCATCCGTTTACCGACGGTAACGGCCGCACGGGTCGTGTGTTAAATAGCTTGTTTCTAATTCAGGAAAACCTGCTCACCCTCCCCATCCTCTACCTCAGTCGCTACATCATCGCTCACAAGGCCGACTATTATCGGCTGCTGCGGGAGGTTACGAGCGCTCAGGCGTGGGAACCTTGGGTCGTTTTCATCCTGCGTGGCGTGGAGGAAACTGCGCGTTGGACGACTGGCAAAATCGCGGCCATCCGCGCATTGCAGGAACACACGGTCGACTTCGTTAAAACAAACGCGCCACGAACCTATAGCCGCGAACTGATCGAGGTGATCTTCGAAAAACCCTACTGCCGCATTCAGGACGTCATCGATGCTGGGCTCGCCGCCCGGCAGACCGCTTCCCTTTATCTGAAGGAGCTCGTCGCACTAAAGGTTTTGAACGAGATTACATTCGGCCGTGAAAAACTCTTTATTCATCCCAAGTTGATGCAGCTGCTTACCAAGGACCGTAACGATTTCGCCCATTACGTCGGAACGAAATCATGACCGTTGACGCCCCCATCTCGCGTTAAAGGCGGCGGACAGGGGGGCGTCACAAAGGGGCCTGGCCGTGTTTTGTGAGTTTTATGGATTCGATAGAGACGTGGCGAGGGCCTGCAGCTTTTTCCTCAACCCCGGCAGTCGGCGCTGGCTGGCTTCATCAAACGGCAGATGCCCTGGCAGTGATTCCTGAAAATCCGCTGCACCCATCAGCCGTGCGACACCTTCCTGCACGAAGGCTCGCAGGCTGGTTTCCGCTTCCGCCAATTCTTCCACGATGCGCGCCCGCCCGTCGATCACGGCCACGATGTCCTCCAGATCATGGCTGCCGTAATAATCACCCCGGCCGCGGTCCGCAAACGCCGCCAACTTGGTGGCGATAAACGCCACCGGCGAAATCAGCCGCAGCGGCACCCCGTTGATTGCTTCCAATTGGACCGAGGCGAGCGCCTCCGCGAACCACTGGGTGTTGATCCCCATCAAGGCGCCGCTCGTCGGCATGATGTCCACGATTACACCGCGATAAAGCCACCGGCAGATCGGCGCACCCGGCGAGATGTCATGTTCAAACCCGGCGGCCCGGAGCTTGCGCTCCACCTCGGCGTAGTGGCGCTGGGTGACCACTTCGACGATGATGTCCAGGTCATCGGTGGGCCGCACCGGCGAAAGTCCACGGTGGTCCACCAGAAATTCCACGATGGAGCCGCCCACGAACGCGTAGTTGAGTTCCAGCGGATCAAGTTGCGCGGCCACCTCGGCCAGAATGGAGGGCAGAATCATACGCCGGCCTCCTTTAGCCGTTTCTCCAATTCCTCCTCGGCCATTTTACGCTCCCGCGCCCGGCCAAGGCGCAGCACGTCCACCAAGGCCAGCAAATCATAAAACTGCGGGTCCCGCCCGGCTGCGGCGACGGCGCTCGGATAGAGCGGCTTGACGGACTGACCGCGCACGGTGCCTTCGGGGTCGGGCCAAACCGGCGGCGGCTCGTTGGCCACCAGCCGCTGGCTGAGCACCGGAGCCGCCCAAGCGGTCGGCACGCCCCGGGTACTGGCCTGCAGACTGGCCGGAAAAACAAAGGGAAGCCCGTTGATCAAAAAACGCAGCAACGCCTGGCGATTAACCCGCCGTGAAACCGGCTCGACCAACCGAGACTCGACCAACCGTCGCACGCACGCATGAGCTTCCGAAGCGCTCAAACCCACCGATTGCCCCAAAAGGGCATAACCCTGGGGCGCGTCGGGATTGAGCAACTTGAGTGCGACCATGACATCCTGAGCTTTCATGTGCCCCCATTCTCCATTCGCGAATAGCGAATGCAATCCCAATTTACCCCCATGCCGAATCGCGATAGACCGGAAAGCCTGGACCGCGTGTGAAGCGCGTACCCAACACGAATGAAACCGCCACAGAACGCCCCAAATTATTTGTCAGCGATTTGCCAGCAAAGGTGTTTCTGGCTTCACTTAGGCGCAGTTAGGGTTAGTTTCCTTCCTGTCTCAAAATATTAACTACCAACATAAAGCACACTAAACGAAGGCTTTCGGTTGTTTGCGCAAAGGCGGTTCGACTCCCTCTGCCCGAACCACTTAAGTCGGTCTAAACCAAAGGCTTAGTGGAATGGCCTGGCTAGGTTGCCCAATTGACATGGCAACCTAAACTTGTCCCCGACTCCCTTCGTCGTTTCCCGGTTCGTAAACCGTAACGGTATTACCTCTTGGCGCGTCGATGGCCGCATCCACGGCCTGCGCATCCGCAAGAACTTCAAAACCCGCTCCGAGGCCGGTGCCGAAAAGGCCGCCCTAGACATCAAGGCCATTCAAGCCGACAGCAGCGTTCGCACCACTACCACCCGCCTCACCGACGAGCAACTGCACGAGGCCGAGGCCGCTTTCCGCCGTCTGGCCAGTGCGCCCAAGTCGCTCGACTTCTACCTCGATTACGCGCTCACCAACTACCGCGCCCCCGAGCGTGAGATCACGTTGGAGGCCGCCGTCGCCGCCTATTTCGGCACCAAGCAAAAAGACCACGACAACGGCATGCTCTCGCCCTGCCAGCTCAAGGACAGCTTTGTAGGGCGATGTTCGGGGTGACGGCTTTTGTGGTTTTTTTCACACCCAATTATAGAGGCCGTTTTTTAGTCGAAGCCAGGAAATCGTCTTGGTTTCGGCCTCTATTATATTCTTTAGTAACTTAACTACAATTACTTATAAAAACAAGACAGGCTCCAGCTATGGACGGAATATCAAATTGTATATAAGGGGGCTCCTAAATTTAGCATCTAATTGATGGAGAATGGCATGAGTTGTGCATAGGCTATATCTCAATGAGCAATAATCAATACACGTTCTTTGGCGATCATGCAGCGCTGGAGTCATTGACGCAGCACGGAGACCGGTTGGTGGAACTGGATCGCCATATCAAATGGCCGCAGTTGGTGGCGGTGGCGGAAAAGATTTGGCGCGCCGGTGCCGACAAGAAAGCGGCCTGCGGCCCGAAGCCTTGGGCAACAGAAGTTATGCTGCGAATCATGGTTCTCAAACGGCTGTATAATCTTTCTGACGAGCAGGTGGAGTATCAACTGAGGGATCGGCTGTCGTTCTTGCGCTTTGCGCAACTGGGCTTGGGCGACTCGGTCCCGGACAGCCGGACAATCTGGCTGTATGCCGATCAGTTGGCGAAGGCAAATGGAGCGCGTGAACTGTTTGAGGAGTTCAATCGTCAATTGGCCGAGAGAGGCTTGCTGGTTAAAGAGGGTGTCATGGTGGATGCCACGTTTGTGGAGGTTCCTCGCCAACGTAACTCGCGTGAAGACAACGCGAAGATCAAGCAGGGCGAGACACCGGCTGAGTGGTTGAAGCAGCCTCGCAAGCTGGCGCAAAAGGACGTAACTGCACGATGGGCCAAGAAAAACAACCAGACGTTTTACGGCTATAAAGATCACGTCAAAGTTGGGGCAAAAACAAAGTTTATCCGTGATTACAAGACAACCGATGCCAGTACGCACGACAGTCAGCCTATGCCGGAGTTGATCAAAAAAGGCGACTTGTCCGCTCACGCGGACTCGGCCTATACCGGTGAAAAAATCGAGGCGGATTTGCAGTCCAAGGGCGTGCACAATTACATCCATGAAAAAGGCACGGCTGCCGCTGCGCTTACTGAAGATCAAAAACAGGCCAATAGCCGCAAGTCCAAGACTCGTGCACGGGTCGAACATGCCTTTGCGTTCATGGAAAAATCGCTCGGACGTATTTACAACCGGTGCATCGGCCTAGTTCGCAACGAATATCAAATCGGCATGATGAACCTGTGCTACAACCTGTGCCGATGCGTGCAATTAGTCACCGGGCGCGCCCGCTGCGCTGCTTGATTCATCTAGCCCCACACTCAAACCACGTGAAATCATAATATTAACGACGATTTACTGCCGGTTTTGCGAGCGCATCCCCGTTCGCAATGGTCGGGTTTGTAAAAATCAAAACGTGGAAATGAATTTAGGACCTCCC
>JBIIMH010000156.1:0-5241 GCA_044338095.1 Rariglobus sp.
GTGTTCGCGCGAGACGAGCACCGCCACGGGTAACAACAGGCCAACGCCCACCATAAAAAAGAGCATGAATATGCCGCCCGCGAACGCCGATGCCGCCAGCGGAACCGCGCCCAACCGGCCGATCATTACGCTATCGATCACCCCGATCAGCATCTGGCTGACTTGCCCGACCACCATGGGCAACGCGAAGCGCAGCGTGATTCGGGCTTGGTGAAGGTAGACGGACATACGGGTCAATCACGCGAATGGGCGGGGCTGTCAAAGCCGGGGTGCGTCCCGCGCGGGCTAAACCGGAGCGACGAGCCGGAGAACAAGTAGGAGTAGGATTTGGAGAACGACAACGAGAATGATTAAGTCCCGGCCGCGTCTCGGCCCCGTTCGATCTACGAATCATTCTCTTACTCTTACTCGTTCGGCAGTGTCTTGATCCATCGCGCCTGCCCCACCCCTCGCCTACGAGCGCAGGAGTTTTAGCACCCCGCCGGGCACGTGGATGCTGACCATCGCGTACCCAATCCATGGCAGTTTGGCCGTGCTGCGGTAGGCCAAATACGAGCCGCGCCACTGCGGCTGATACTTCTTTTTGAATTCAAACAACGACTTGTAGCCGTACAGCCGATTGAAGTTTTTATAAATGTAACGCATCGCCCGGTCATGGGTGTTTTCCGGCTCCGCGGTGTTGGCCAGCGGGGCGTTGGCCAGGCAGACTTCATCCAGGCCTCGCGCTTGAAACGTCTTGATGGACTCGGTGATCACGAAATCCATCAGCCCCGGCATGGTGGAGTGGTAGCGCATCAGGTCGAGGCACCGGCCGCGGTCCTGTTTGTAGGGTAACCAGGTGGCGAACGCCTCCACCCGGCCTTCCGCATTCAGCGCCACCGACGCGCCGCGCAACCGGATTTCTTCGATGTCAAAGTGGCCCATGTCGAAGGCCATTTCCCGGCCTTTTTTTGCACTCAGCCACTTCTCGGAAGTGTGCCGTAGCCCCGCCTCGAGCGCGCGGTTCACCGGGCCGGTCCCTGGGTACCAAAGGAAGGTGAAACCGTCACGGCCGGCGCGGTTGCACGCCGTGCGCAGGTCTTGGAACTTGGCTCCGCGCAGCACGTAGTTGGCCAGCGGGATGCGGGTCTGCTCGCCGATCTTGCGGTGCTTGAAGCCGAACTTTGCGTAGAGCTCGAGGTGGTCCGGGCCGACCTGGTAGAGCACCGGCTCCCAGTCCTGTTGCTCGCAGTAATCCAGAAACTCGGCCACCACACGTTCGCGTTCATCGGCCGGCCCGATCGGGTCGCTCAAGGTGAGCGCGTAGTTGCGCCACAGCGCGAAGGCCACCACCGAGCGGTTGGTCGAGGCGAAGAAGTAGCGCTTGTCGCTGGTCAGGGCGAATTCGTCGAAGGGGTTGTCGCCATACGTGTCGACGATGCGGCGCACCCGTTGCAACTCGATGGGTGTGGGCGGGTGTTCCAAAAACACCGGGCGCAAGATCAGCGCGAGCACCATCAGCCCGAGTGCCGCCCCGGCGAAACTCACCGCGAAAAACGCGGTCTGCGCCTGCTGGGTGGTGGCGCGCAGGGTGTCGGTGGATTGCAGGAAAATGAGCTCGAAAACCGACTGGAGCGTGCCGGCCACCGTGTGGTTGCCCTGGGAGGTTCCGCCAAAGTGCTGCACCGCAAAAAAGCCAAATATCACCACCGCCACCAGCGCCGGCAGGCCGATGATCCACACCCAGCGCAGCGAGCCGCGGTCGGACTGGGCGACGAATTGTTTGCGCTGCCAGACCAGCACGGCCAGCGGCACCAAACTGCCGATGGCCATCTTCCAGTCGAAATCCTTGCCCACGTGCAACAGCGGGGCGACCAGCAGCACGACCAGGGTGCTCCACCACGCCATGCGTTTGCGCCGCCACAAACCCCGGCCCAGCGCCAACTGCGCGCACCCCGCCAGCACCAGCAGCGCCTGCGATCCGATTGCGATGTGAAAGGGCGTCCAGTTTTCCAGCTGGTCTTCCACCCATTGGCTGGGGGGCAACAGGGCGGTGATCAGCTGCACCAGCCCGGACAGGCCGACGATCACAGCCACCAAACCGGCCCAAAAAAATGTCGGCCGATGCCGCAGGGAGTTAACGTTGCTCATGACCTTTTGTTTTTCAGCGCGGGGTTGGCCAGCAGCCAGTCGATGGCCTTGTCGGCCAACGCCAGAAACTTGTCGTTGGCGTTGCTGAAATCGTGAAACGCGCGGGGGAATTTCCACAGCTGCAGGTCGAGTTGGAGGTCCTTGAACCAGTCGATTGAGTCGAGCGGGTCGAGGCCGGCGTGGAGCTGGGCCAGGCGCAGGCCTTTGAGTTGGGGGGCGAAATCGGCCAGGCCGAAGGTGCCTTCACCGGTGGGTGTGATGCCTAGTTTGTCCGAGGTGCGAAGGCCGTAGCGACCGCGCGGTCCGGGCGCGACAAGAAGCAAGCCGTGCAACCCGGCGGGACGCGCCGAGAGTACGGCTGCGGCGGGCAGCGAGTGTTCGGCGCCCATCGACCAGCCGCCGTAGATCACCGGCAGCTGCTGGGCTGCTTGGGCTGGCGCGTTTGTGTGGGGTACGTCTGCCGGCGGCCCGTTGCGCCGGGCCAATTCGGCCACCAGTCGTGCGAAATCGGCGGCCAGAATTTCCTGGTTGAAATCGGTTGCGGCGTAGAGTGCGAAATCGACGCCTGCGACCGCCCAGCCTCGGCTGGCGAGGTGGCGGGCCAGGCGGGTTTCCCAATAGCTCCAGCCGCCGTCGCCGGAGCCGAGCACGAACAACCCGCGCACCGCAAGTGGGGCGGGCTGGTACCAGGCGATTTCAAAGGTGCCTCGGGTAAGGGCGATCGGCTCGGTGGCGGGCTTGGTGTGGTCCAGCTCAGTGTCGGCGCGCAGCGGCATGGGCTGCAAGGCGGCGAGCCAAAGTCCAACGAGGAGCAGGGTGCGCAGGCAAAACATGTGTGGGGCTGTGGGCGGGATCGGTTCGCAGTGACGCAGAGGCGGGCGGGGTGGGCAAACCCGTTCCTCGCGCAACGGCGGGTGCCGCCGAGCCTCCTTGAGCTCATGCTCAAGGTCACTCCCTTCCTCAATCCCGCACCGGCAGCCAGCGCTGCAAAATCCCCACCAGCGCCACCGTGTCGATGGGCTTGCTGATGTAGTCGTCCATGCCGGCCTTCAGGCACTTTTCGCGGTCACCTATCATGGCGTTGGCCGTCATGGCGATGATCGGCACTCGCGCCCGCCCTGTCGCTGCCGCGCGGATACGCTGGGTGGCTTCATAGCCGTCCAGTTCCGGCATCTGCATGTCCATGAAAACCAGATCGTAGTTTCCTTCATTCACCGCGCGCACCGCTTCCAGGCCGTCGCCCACCAGCTCGGGCGCCAGTCCCAGCAGCCCGAGCAGGGCGCGGATAATCTCCTGGTTGATAAAATTGTCCTCGGCCACCAGCACCCGCGCTGACTTCTGGCCGGGTAACAGGGCGAGTTTGGCCGTCGCCACCGGCTCGGCCGCTGCGGCGCCACTCATAACAGCGGGCGCCTGCTGGACGGCCAGGCGCAGGGTAAACCAGAATTCCGCCCCCGCCCCTTCCCGGCTGGTCACTCCGATTTGCCCGCCCATGAGTTCGACCAACTGCTTGCAAATGGCCAAACCCAACCCGGTGCCGCCGAATTTCCGCGTGGTCGAGGCGTCCGCCTGGGTGAATTTCTGGAACAACTCGCCGAGTTTGTCGGCCGCGATGCCGATGCCGGTGTCGCGCACGCTGAAGCGCAGCTGGGCGGAGTCCGCATTGCGCTCCACGAGTTGGATACGCACGGCCACCTCGCCGGTGCCGGTGAACTTCAGCGCGTTGCCGGTGAGATTAAGCAGAACCTGACGCACCCGGTTGGGGTCGCCCTGCAGCTGGAGCGGCACGTCGGCGGCAGCCTCGCAGGTGAAGGTGAGCTTTTTCTGCTCCGCGCGCAGCGAAAGCCCGCCCGCCAAATCGGTGAGCAGCCGCCCCAGATCGAAATCCAGCGTCTCGATGGCCAGTTTACCGGCCTCGATCTTGGAGAAATCCAGGATGTCGTTAATGAGCTCCAGCAGGTTTTCGCCGCTGGTGCTGGCGAGGTTGGCGTAGTGGAGTTGCCGGGGGTCGAGGCAGGAGGCTTTGAGCAGATTAACGGTGCCGATGATCCCGTTGAGCGGTGTGCGGATCTCGTGGCTCATGTTGGCCAGAAACTCGCTCTTGGCGCGGCTGGCCGCATCGGCGGCGTCCTTGGCCTGGCGCAGCGCGCGTTCGATGCTCTGGCGTTCGGTGACGAGGCGCTCAATGGCATCAGCCAAACCGAGCAAATCATCCCCGGCCGCCTCCCCTGCCCCGCCGTCGGGATGCAGCAGGCCGATGGTTTGGCGCAGGCGCGCGAGCACGGCCTCGTTGCGCTGGTTTTGCGCGTGCAGACCGGCGTTGGCCGTAGCCAACTCCAGCGAACTCACCGACATGGCATGATCGGTGAGTTTCCGGTCCTGATCGAATTGCTGATAGGACGCGGAGACCTGTTCGAGGAAACGCTCCAGTCCGTGCGGAACCCCCTCGGGCCCGCCGAAGGTGCGCCTTAACTGGCGAAGAAGCAGGGGGTGCTGGGTCATGCAACCGTTTCGGAAATGGAGGTCACGGTCATCGTCTGGTTGTGCAGTTGGCAGGAGCCGGAGTGGCCCGACGGCGCCAGTTCGCCATAAGAATAAAACCCGGTGAGCACCGGGCCCGGCCCAAAGGCCGCGCGAACGCCCTCCAACTCCTCCTCGGTGCGGTGGCCGAGCACAATCCGGCGGCCCACGCAGCTCACGCAAAAGACCAGGCTGGTGGGCTGGGTCGCGGCACTGCGCGCGGCGTCCTCGGCTCCGGAGATGAGTTCCTCCTGCGAGGCGCGCATGAGCCGGACCGTGGCGCCGACGGGCATGTTGCCGGCAAAGGTCATGGTGCCGGCCGCCTCGTCGATCGACAGGATGGTGCGCACGATGGAATTGCCCTCGCCTGGCTGTTGCAGGCAGAGCGGAAAGCGCAGGGCGGCGGCGGGCAGGGCGGCCGCTTCGGCACCCAGGTAGGTTTTGTAAACCTCCAGCGCGGGCCGGTTATCGAGTTGATGCAGGACGTTGTCCCGAGCGGCGGTGATGAGCCTGGCCGGGCCGAAGCTCGTCCAGCCGCCGGCGCTGCCAAAGCCGATTTGCAGTGACGCGCCATAAAGGCCGACCCCCACG
>JBIIMH010000157.1:0-5220 GCA_044338095.1 Rariglobus sp.
CCTCGGCCAATCTCCGAGTGGGGAGCGTTGGCACGGGCTAACGCCGCCGGTGGAGCCCACAGCAGGGCACGCAGGATGCCTCCCATGACAGCACGCGCCTGCGTAGTGCGGGACCCCGGCTTGCCTCTCCCCTGCGTCCTCAAAGTGGCACCCCCATCTTGGCTGTCACAGGTCACAGGCTGGAAGCCTGTGCCACCTTCCGACCTCGGCGCCAAATGGGCAATCTCCCCCACCGAAACACCGCCACCTCAAAACGTCCGAAAGTCAGCTTCAGTTAGCGCCATTCACGTCTGTCCCCACCCAGCCATCGCTAGAGCGGTGAGTTCAATACGCATGCGGAAGCCTGACGGTCTGCTGGGAAACTTTTGTAACCTTTGAGTGACTGCGCGGAGAACAGAGTGGGATCCAGGCTCCCCTTCTGGGACCGGGACTCTCTCAACCCACGCCCCCCAAACGTTTGTATCTCCCATGACGATTCATCCCCTCGTGTCCGCACTCATGTCTGGATCACTCCGCCCCGCCTTTCAAGACGGGCATCTTAATGCGCAGCGCCGGAGCACGCTGCAACGTTGCTCCCTGACCATCCTTCTCGGATTGAGCGGCCTGGCGGCTCCGACTTGGGCTCTCGAATACCCCAACCCCGAATACAACAGAAAGCCTCTCGCGGAGAGAAGCGGTTGGCCCGTGAGCGAGACGCTCGGAAAGGAACTCTCAGAGAATTACTGGTACCAGCGACGGCCACGTCAACTTTATTACTGGCTCTCCACCCCGGCTCCCGATGGCGGAGGCTCAGGCCCCTCAGCATGGAACTACCTTGCGGACCACAACAAGCTTGTCGAAAGCCTCGCCAGTTTTAAGAAAGAGCCGCGCGGAGGCGACCTCGATATCCTGTTGGTGGGCGATAGTATCACTTGGCAGTGGACTGGTCGGAAGGTTAAGGACGGTACTGGCTATGGATACGACACGTATCCTCAGCCATTTAACGACAAATGGATGGAAGCGTTCGGCTCTTATAGAACCTTCAACATCGGCGTAGGCGGGGACAAGACCTATGGCCTGCTCTGGCGACTCGATCACGGCGCTGTGGATGGGTTGAATCCCAAAGTGGTCATTCTCGAGATCGGCCACAACAACCTCTTTCATCTTGAGGAGATACAAGGGCATTTCAGGACGACGCCTGAGGATGACGGAGATGCGGCGGGCAACTCCGCACAGGCGATCATGATCACGGTCCGAAACCTTCGGGAAAAATTTCCGAACGCCGCGATTGTGGTGTCCAAGATTATGCCCAACCGCAGTCCCGCAGACCCTTTTTATGGGTGGAGCCTGAGAACCAACACCGCCCTGGACGCTGAGCTCAGAAAGTACATTGAGAGCTCTGGCGACAATCGAGTCGTCCTTCAGCGCGATCTCTGGTCGGACATGACGAAGGCCAACGGCGAGTTAAAGGCTGAGCTCTTTCAAAGCGATCTAGCGCACCTCAGTTATGAGGGCTACGGCACGTGGGCGAACGCCCTGAAGGAGGTTGTCTCCCCGCTGTTGAGCAACCCTCAGATCCCCTCGCCGGTCATTACCGGGCAACCGGCGAGCAGGGAGGTGGGCGATGGTGAAAGTGTCACTCTCAGTGTCGTGGCCAGTGGCGGCGCCGGATTGTCGTACCGTTGGGAGAGCGCACCCCGGGGAGGCGCGGCGTTCACTCCGATCCCTAATGCGGCCAACGCCGCGACCCACACGTTTGCCGCAGCGGCTGTGTCTGATGACGGGCGCCGGTTCCGCTGTGTGATCAGCAATTCAGCCGGTGCGGTTACGTCCAACGAGGCGGTCCTGACGGTGCGTCCCGCGAACAACCCGACGGCGATCACGCGTCAACCAGCAAGCGTCAGCGTGTCGAGAGGAACGCCGGCCACATTTGTGGTGGAGGTCTCAGGTCAGCCGGCCCTGTCGTACCGATGGGAGTTCGCTCTCAAGGGATCCGACACATTTAAACTCTTCCTCGGGGATAGCAGCCCCCAATCCATTGCCTCCAAGCGCTCCAGCGTCACCACTTCGCCAGGGGGCTCGGGCAATGACGGAAGGCGGTACCGGTGCGTTGTGCGGACTTCCTCGGGGACTTTGACTTCGGCGGTCGCCACCCTCACGGTCACAGGTCTGGTGAACACGCCGGGCCCCGTGCCTGCGACGCCGCCGGTCCCGGTGCCCGCGCCGCGTCTGGTTGGGTTTGGATCGGCTCGTCAAACCGTGCCCACGGGATCGGGAATGAAATCGCATCCCCCCATTTCCAATTATCCTTACCCGGCATACGCCAACTATCCTGAACTCAGAATCCAACCGACAGGATGGCCTTTGTCCAGCGAAGCGAGGAAGCATGTGCTGCTCACGGAAGGGCTGCGTTACCCCGGCAGGGAATCCAACAAACACCTTCCAAACACATGGCCTGTCACGCCCATGGCCAGGAGCTGGGGAGAAACGGGGGACACGAGGTGGCTGGACCGGCATGCAACCCTGGTCAATCGGATCCTGGCCAAGAGAACCAACACCGACATCGTGCTCATGGGCGACAGCATCACCCAAGGCTGGGGAGGAGGAATCACCCTCGACCACACGATTTCGGATGAAAAAGGCAATCTGCCCTTTACGCCGTTTAATGACGCGTGGAAGAGCCGATTCAGCCAATACAGCACGGAGAACATGGGCATTGGCGGGGATTCAACGCAGAGCATTCTCTGGCGGCTCAATCACGGGGCCCTCGACGGGGTAAACCCGAAGGTTGTGGTGCTTGCGATCGGGACGAACAACATTAACAGCACGGTCTACAACGGCACCGCGATCGAGGCGGTGGCTCAGGGGGTCAAGTTGTGCGTGGATGGCATCCGGCAAAGATGCCCGAATGCGGAGGTGCTTGTGGTCAAACCGTTCCCGGTGGGCAACATCGGGAGCCCGACATTTGTCAACGGCGGCAAGATCAACACCGCAATCGATGGCTTGATGCTCAGGAACGATCCGAAGGTCAACGTGTTGGATCTGTACTGGGCATTTTTCAATCCCGACGGGACTCTCCGTTCCGCCCTTTATTCCGACTCGGGGTTCGTGCATCTCTCGGCGCTCGGATACGATCTCTACGCGCAGGGCCTTCAGCCCAGCGTCGAGGCGTTGCTCAAGAATTACGACCAGGGAACGGCGGAGAACCTCGTGCCCGTAAGCGCCACTCTCAGCCTGTCGAGTGCCGCGACACAGACCGTCACGGTGCCGTTCACCGTTTCCGGAACCGCGGTGAGGAATGTCCATTACACCCTCGATGTGAACTCGGTGACGATTCCCGCCGGCGCCAGCACGGCGGACATCCGCCTCAACGTAATCCGCGATCCCGCGATCGGGTCTCAGCCCGTGAGCCTGGTCATCTCGCTGGGAACCCCTGTGGGCGCCACCCTCAAC
This sequence comes from Rariglobus sp., assembly GCA_044338095.1. GTDB lineage: Bacteria > Verrucomicrobiota > Verrucomicrobiia > Opitutales > Opitutaceae > Rariglobus. Next base: position 3,433 of record JBIIMH010000157.1, read on the forward strand.
TGGAGCCAGCGGGAGCACACGGTTTATCTCAACGCGGAACCGACAGCCCCCGCCACAAACAACAGGAACTAGTCATCCGGCCCAGCCCGCCCGGGGGAGGGATTCCCCGGGCGGGCTACGCCCCCGGACGCAACAGGGCGTCGGCGCCTCGGATCGATGCGTCACGCCAAGATCAATGGAGCCAATCGAGCCAATAGGGACAGAGCTTCTATTGAAAAACCGCGGGAAAACGGGGCGGACCGCGCCCCATTCCCAGCGGTGCACAGTTTGTCTGTCCACACCCAGCGCCCCGCTATCTGACTTTTTCCCTTCAAGGATTTTTGGAAGCGTGAGCCCTGATGGTTCGGGTCAGCATCCGGCCGACGGCGGGACTTAATGCCACGATCTCGGGTTTCTTTTTTGAGCCCGTCGAAAAAGTAAACAAACGCACACATCAATGAACACTAATGATCGCTCGGCGGGCCATGATGGCTCGACAACAATTAAAACGGCCTGCGCCTTGGGTATCGCGTGTCTGTTGGCTGCGATGAGTTTGGCGGGAGCCAAGGCATCGGAAACGGCTGCTGGTCCGGCGGCCTGTAGGGTGACTCGAGAGGACGACCAAATGGTGAAGCTAGGCAACGGCGTGGTGACGCTGCGCTTCGATCTGAAGCAAAAAAGTTTCTCGCTGACCGACGAGCGCAACGGAGAGCTGGTATTTGAATCGGCGTGGATGTTGGCGAACAAGTCGGCGCTAAGAAAAGGGGGGGATTGGACCGCAACCACCTCCGACGAGGCGGTGAACGACAAGGTTGGCAAAGGGCGGCGGCTCGTATTCGAGATCAGCCAAAGGTCGAAGGGTTTGACCCATCCGGTATACCTCTTCAGCTATACGTTGCACGAAGGCCAGGGGGTGGTGGAAATGGAGTTTGGCCTTCGCAACCCGCGCGATTACGCGGTGCGACTGATGGCTGCCGAGCCACTCAACGGGGCCCGATGGTTTGTCGGCAAGCAGCTCCAGCAAGCGCAGACTCTCAATGGTTCAGCCGGCGCTGAAACTGCACGCGTGACGGCTGGGGCGGGCCGCAAGTCGCACAACAGTCTGATGCTCACTGCGCTTGTCGAGGGCCGGCGGCGCACGGTCGTTTGGGGGGGGCTGCGCTATGGCGAGTTTGCACGAGTGGCGGAGTCCTCCAGAGATGCCGTGTTGACCCTGGGGGCGGAGGACCCGTTGGGGCGGTTGGTGGATCCCGGCCAGACCTGGTGGGCCGCCGACACCTCCTACCTTGACGTGACGACAGCCGACCCCTTTTTGGCGCTCGAACAGTACGGCCGGGCACTGCGTGTAGCCAATAACGCCCGCCCCAACGTCTATGATTTTCCGACCCTCTGTGGCTGGTCGGTCGGCATGATGAGCAAGCTGCCAAACATCAATAATTCGAAACTGCTCGTCGGCGAACTGGAAGCTGCCCAGAAATGCGGCCTAACCAAGTACACCAAGGTCGGCATCAGGCTCGAGCCCGACAAGTATTATGGCGACACGGAACAGGGCTGGTGGGATGACGAGCATTGGGCCCGCTACGGTCACCTTGTGCCGCCCTACGAGACTTTCGCCAAGTGGTGCTCGGCCATCCGCGAGCGCGATGGCATCCCTCACACCTATTTCCAACTGGGTATGCCCTCGGACGACTACGCCAGGGAGTTCCCTGGCCACATGCTCGGCAACGACATCAGCCGGTTGGCCGTGTTTCACTCTCACCACCAACCGCTGGTGAGCTTCGACTACACCGATCAGGATTTCCAGCAGCG
>JBIIMH010000158.1:0-5214 GCA_044338095.1 Rariglobus sp.
TCAAGGCCACATTTTTGTTAACACACTCCTGGTGGCCTTGAGCGTGAGCTCAAGGTGTCTGCCCAAAGGGGAGAGGGCGGGACAGGCAGACGGGAAGTCTGCGCTACTTTTGAACCGCGCAAATCATGCACCGCCCACCGCACCGGCATCGGTGAACCGCACCACCGCTCTCCCCTGAGCCCGCGACTCGGCCCGCGACACCGTGAAGCGCGCCTCCCAGTCATTGAGCGCCTCGCCATCCACCAACACCTGCGCCACCACCCACCCAGCCCCCGCCGCCAAGCCTGCGCCCTCGCTGCCATCTGCGGCACATTCCGCCAACACCCCGCCCTCGGCGTCCGCAAAATAGGTGTGCTTGGCCGCCCGCCCTTCGGGGTCCAACCGGAAGCGCCCACGCGCCTCAAAGTACACCGCGAACACCTTTTCGAGCCGCTTGGCTTCGGGCGACATCAGGTCGTTGTCGCCGGCCACCGTCGCTTCGCCCGTCGCCAGACGCGACACGGCGCTCTCCCAATCGCGCGCCATCACCTCCTGCAAAAACCCGAAAATCGCCGTGCGCACCAGGCGGCGGAAACCCACCGCATCGCGGGTGATGTCAAAGGCCTGCGGACGCGCCGGTTTGTCGCTCGCCAACTCTTCGGCCACGTAGTCGGGATTCCGTAGCCGTTCCCATTCCTCCAACAAACTCGAATCGATGCCGCGGATCAGCTCGCGGAAATACGTTTCCATTTCCACGACCTCCTCGGTTTTGGCCGCATCGGGCACGGTCTGCGCGAGCACCTTCCACACCTGGGAAAGATGCCGCAGTAAAATGCCCTCGCCACGCTGCAAGCCGTATTCGCGCACATAGTCGGCAAAAGACATGTAGCGCTCGTACATTTCGCGGGCGATGGACTTGGGGCGCACGTTCTCCTGGCCGATCCACGGGTGCACGGCGGCAAAGGCGTTGAACGTGTCGTATAAAAACTCGCGCAACGGCTTGGGGTGCTCGATCGCATCGAGTTTCTCCATGCGCTCCTCGTAGGGCACGCCTTCGGCCTTCAGCCGCTCGACTTCCTCGCCCTTTAACTTGCTCACCTGCTGGCGCAAAATCTGGTCGGGGTCTTCCACGATCGCCTCGCACAACGTCAGCACGTCGTAGGGATAATCCGGCGACTCGCGGTCCATCAGTTTCACCGTGTCGAGCAGGTAGAGCGACAACGCCTGGTGCAGCGAAAAATCCTCCTGCAGCGCGACGTTGACGCGCAGTTTGCGCCCCGACGGCTCGGGCGTGATCCACTCGACAATCTTGCGGTCGAGCAGCGCGCGGAACAGTTGAAACGCCCGCCGCCGCAGCGCGCGTTTCTTGAACGGCGTTTCGTGGCAGTCGGCGATGATCTGGCGCATCACCCGGCAGCCGTCTTCCGCGCGCCCAAGCACCAGCAACAGCATGCCGTGCGACACGTCGAAGCGCGACACCAGCGGCTCGGAGGGCGCGACCATGAGTTTCTCAAACGTCTTCGCGTCCCAACCCACTTCGCCCTCCGGCGCGCTGCGTTTGGCGGCCTTTTTCTTCTTCGGATCGCGGGCGGCTTTTTCCTCGGCGCGTTTGTTTTCAATCACGTGCTCGGGCGCCTGCACCACCACGTAACCCACCGTATCAAAGCCGCGCCGCCCTGCCCGTCCGGCGACCTGGCGGAAATCGCGCACGCTCAAAATAGCCGCCTTCTTGCCGTCGTATTTCCACAGCTGGGTGAACACCACGGTACGGATCGGCACGTTGATGCCCACGCCTAGGGTGTCGGTGCCGCAGATGAGTTTTAACAGCCCCCGCTGCGCGAGTTGCTCCACCAAAATCCGGTACTTGGGCAACAGGCCGGCGTGGTGCACGCCGATGCCGTGACGCAGCCAGCGCTTCACTTCCTTGCCATAGGGGCTGGTGAACCGCACTCCCTCCAAAGCCTGGGCGATGGCGGCCTTCTCGTCCTTCGTGCAGACGCTCAGGCTCATCAGGCTTTGCGCGGCTTCGGAGGCGGCGCGTTGGGTGAAGTGCACCAGGTAAATCGGCGCGCGTTTGTCCTCCAAAAGCGCCGCCAGCCGCTCGGTGAGCGGGGTTTCCGAATACTCGAATTCCAGCGGCACCGGGCGCCGGTCGCTGCGTACCGTGACGGTCGGCGCAAAGGTGATCCGCGTGAGTTCTTTTTCGAAAAACTCCGTCGAGCCCAGCGTCGCCGACATGAGCAGGAAGCGCGTCCACGGCATGAGCAGCAGAGGGGTTTGCCAGGCGTAGCCGCGGTCGGAGTCGGAGTAGTAGTGAAACTCGTCCATGATGACCGCCTTGATCGCCTGGGCGCGGGGGCCGCCGGCGAGGGCGAGGTTGGCCAAAATTTCGGCCGTGCAGCACAGGATCGGCGCGTTGGGGTTCACGCTGGCGTCGCCGGTCATCATGCCGACGTGGTCGGGGCCGAATTCGCGGCACAGGGATAAAAATTTCTCGTTCACCAGCGCCTTGATCGGGCAGGTGTAGACGGAGCGTTCACCCGCACACAGCGCCTTGAAACTGAAGGCGGCGGCGACAAGCGATTTACCCGAGCCGGTGGGGGTATTGAGGATGACGTTACGCCCGGCGAACAGTTCCAGGATGGCCTCCTCCTGTTCACCGTAGAGCTCCAGCCCGCGCTCCTTGGCCGCGGTCAAGAAGCGGTCCAGCACCGCATCCGCATCGGGAAACCCGGTGAGAGGCGCAAGCGGAGCGACGGCGGCAGCAGCGGCGGAAGGAGACGACATGGGGAAACAAGGACGGGCGCCAGCCGCACTGACAAGCCCGACCCGAGCGCAAACCAGCATTTGCTCTGAGGCTGATTTTACCCTCTCGTGGCCGCCCTTCGTCTCAAGCCCACGCACCATGCGCCTGCCACTCGCCACCCTAGCCCCTTTACTTGCGGTTATTATGCACGCCCAAACCCCGTCCACCCCCGACCGCGTTGAAACCCTGCTGGCAAACCTGACACTCGACGAGAAACTGGGCCAACTCACCCAGGGAGTCATCCACACGCCCGAGCACGTTGAGGCCGCCTTGGCCGACGTGCGCGACGGCCGCTACGGCTCTTTTATCCTGAGCGCCCCGCCCGAGATCGCCACCGCGCTGCGCAACCAGGTCCAGAACGCCGCTGTCGGCCAATCCCGCCTCGGAATTCCGCTGCTCTTTGGTGCCGACACGATTCACGGCTACCGCACGACTTTTCCCATCCCACTCGGCCTAGCTGCGGCTTGGGATACGGACCTGGTGGAACGCATCCAAACCGTTGCAGCCCGCGAAACCCGCGCGGTGGGCGTGGAGTGGATTTTCGCGCCCATGTGCGATCTGGCGCGCGACCCACGCTGGGGCCGCGTCGCCGAGACCTTTGGCGAAGACCCGTACCTCGGCGCGCGTTTGGTCGCCGCGTCGGTGCGCGGGTTTCAGGGCACCAACCCCGCGGCGCCCGACCGCGCGGCGGCCACGCTCAAACACTTTGTGGGTTACAGCGCGACGACCGGCGGGCGCGATTACAACACCACGGACATCACGCCGTTCACGCTGCGTAATGCCCACCTGCCCGCCTTCGAAGCCGGCATCCAAGCCGGTGCCCTCGGCGTGATGAGCGCCTTCAACGCCATCGACGGCATCCCGGCCGTCGCCAACGGCGCGCTGCTCAACGGCGTGCTTCGCGACGAGTGGAAATTCACCGGCCTGGTCGTGAGCGACTGGAACAGCGTCGCGGAGAGTATCGAGTGGGGTTACGCGGCCACCCGTGCCGAAGCCGCCCGCCGCGCCCTGCTGGCCGGCAACGACATGGACATGATGTCGGGTTGCTACCGCGAAACCCTCGCCGCCCAAGTCGCCAACGGCAGCGTGCCGCTGGCTGTCGTCGACGAAGCCGTTCGCCGCGTCCTCCGTCTTAAACTGAGCGTCGGCCTGTTTGAAACCCCGTTCGCCGATCCCGCCGGCCCCGCCCGCACTTTCTTGCAACCGGCCTCGGTTACCCTGGCACGCGAAGCCGCCGCCCGCTCCCTCGTTCTGCTTAAAAACGACGGTGTTTTACCGCTCGCCGTGGCGCCGGCAACGCACGCTGCGGAAGCAACCCAAGCCGCGCGTGTTCGCCGCATCGCTCTGGTCGGGCCGCTGGCCGACGACGCGACTGAAATGCTCGGAACCTGGCCCTGCCACGGACGCAGCGAAGACGTTGTCACGCTCGCGGCGGGCCTGCGCGAACGCCTGGGAACCACCGTCACACTCACGGTTAACCGAGGCTGCGATTTACTGCCCTCCGGCCCGCGCACCCGCGCGCTGCCGGACGGCTCCGTGGTCGTCGACGAAGCCGCCAACCACAGCGCTGCGGTGGCCAACGAAACCGATTTCGCCCAGGCGCTCGCCGCCGCGCGCGCGGCCGACGTGATCATCGCCGCCGTGGGCGAGCCGCGCGGCTGGTCGGGCGAAAACGCCTCCCGCGCCGAACTCACCCTCACCGGGCGGCAACCCGAGTTGTTGCGCGCCCTCGCCGCGACGGGAAAACCGTTGGTCGTCGTGGTGTTTAGCGGACGCCCGCTGGCCCTCACCGAGACCGCCGAAAAGGCCAACGCCCTGGTGCAAGCCTGGCACCCCGGACTGCAAGCCGGTCCCGCGCTCGCCGCCGTACTCTGCGGCGATGTTGCCCCGGTAGGGCGCCTGCCGATGTCGTTCCCGCGGGCAACCGGGCAAGTGCCGGTTTATTACAACTACGCGACCACTGGCCGTCCCGACATGGTGGATTACCGCGATCTCACGCGCGACCCGTTGTACCGCTTTGGTTACGGGCTCACCTACACGACATTCAGCTTCGGTTCGGTGGAAATCGTCGCGCCAACAACCGAGGGGAAACCCGCCCAAGCCCGTGCCACGGTTAAAAACACCGGCAACCGCACGGGGGAAGCCGTGGCGCAACTCTACGTGCGCGACGTCGCCTGCTCGCAAGGGGCACGGCCCGCGCAGGAGTTACGCGGCTGGCAACGGCTGACGCTCGCGCCCGGGGAAAGCCGCACGGTGGAGTTTACCCTCACCGACGAAGCGCTCGGTTTCATCGACCGGGCCGGAAAGCACCGGGTGGAGGCGGGCGAATACCGCGTATGGATCGCCCCTCACGCCGGCACCGGTGAGGCGGCCGTGTACCAGCGCCCGTGAGAGGAAAAGTAGCGCAGACTTCCAGTCTGCTATTTTGT
>JBIIMH010000159.1:0-5196 GCA_044338095.1 Rariglobus sp.
AGCAGCTGGTGCACGAGTTCCCAGCGAGGGTCCACTTCTTCATCGGTGGCGTTGGGGTCGACTGCCGCCAGTCCACGCGGCAGGAGCATGCGACTTTTGATTTCCATCAGGGTGGCGGCCATGACGAAAAACTCGCCGGCGATATCCAGGTCGAGATCGCGCAGGGAATGCAGGACGTCGATGTACTGGCGGGTGACCGAGACGATGGGGATGTCGTAGATATCGATCTCGTTTTTCTTGATCAGAAAAAGCAGGAGATCGAGGGGACCCTCAAAGGCCGGAAGCTTGATGCGGTAGTCGGCGTCTGGAAGCACGGTCGGGGGATGTTTGCGGCCCGAGAGGGGGCGGCAATGAAAAAACCGGCGCGAGGGCTGCTTGCCGCAGGGTCAGGCCGTGCCGGATGTTGCTGGTGGGCCTTGGACGAAATCAGAGTAAGGCCATACCGAGTACGCCTAGGGCGATGAGCAGGGTGATTAACGACAGGGCGTAGCGTTCTTTGGATGTGAGACGAAAAAGCATGCGAGTTTACAATCCGTACGGTTGCAGCCGGCCGAGGATTTCGGCGAGCAGCGGATCATTGGCTATCTCGGACCACGGGCGGTTGCAGGAGATCCGCACAAAAACCTGCGCGCCTTCAGTGCGGAAACCATAGCGCCACGCAAAGCGGAGCAGTTCCACTGCCGAGTAGGGGTTGGTCTGCGTGATCGAATGCCCCGCGTAGAGGTGCCAGTACCAGACATGCTGGCGATTCCCCGCCTGGGTGAAACTGCGGTACTGCGGAGGAGGCAGCTCGCGTTGCGGAACCCTCACCAGGGCGTTCGACTCGACCTGGTCCGCCGTCCAGCCGTTGCCCGGCCAGCACGCTTCCGGGGTGTGCAGTGCCACCTGGCTTACGCTCACCTGAGCGGGCGCCCAATAGGCCAGGTAAACGGTGAGCTGCAACGGCTCGGCTTCGGGGTGGGCGTCCTGGCGCCGCACATACGTGCGCTGGACGAGGTGATCGGTTTTCAGGATCGGGGCGAAGGGCTGCAAGTTCTCTGTTTGAACCCAGTCCCAAGTCGCGGACGTGTTCGGTAGGATCGCTTCCAAGTCGGGCGGTGCAGGGTCAAGGGCGGTTGCACGGTGGGTGTTAACCACGAAACCGGTGAGTAAGAGAAAAGTTAAAACGTAAGCGGTTAACACATCCCAGGGTTTCCCGGCTCCGGTGTGCGGGCGGCTAAAGGAAGCGGTGGACGCGGGCGTAATCGGTGCGGGTGGTGCGGGCGGGCTGGCGAGTGCGAAAGCCAGCGCTCCAAGGATGAGCGCGGTCGAGCCCAGGACTGCGAATCCCGTCAGATCGTGCCAGTGGCCGGTGATATCGACGCCCTTGTGGGCCAGCAACGTGAGTGCGATCGAACGCGCAAAGTTGAGCACGAAGGCCAGCGGTGGCGCGAGCAGTAGCAAGAGCACTCGCCGCCAGGGGCGAGTGACCAGCGTGGCCGAGAAAACCAGCGCCGCCACGATGCACGACAACAGGCTGCGCACCCCGCTGCAGGCTTCCTCGACTCCGACCTGGGTGTGGGCGAGCAGGATGATGTTGCCCGCTTTCGATGCGGCAATGCCGAGCACGTGCAGCGATTCGAGCACCAGCTGCGTTATCCACAGCTGAAGTTGAAGGGTGATCCGCGCATAGGTGCCGGGGGGAATGGGCGCACACAGCGGCCAGAAACCCACTGCGACGAGGGTGCTCCAATTTAGCGGCAGGATACGCACCCGTGGCGTCGCGCACCACAGCAGCGCGCCGAACAGCAAGGCCGACAACGCCACCGCCAGGCAGAAACCGACCAGGGGGTGCGTCCAGTCGGTGGTGGCAGCATAAAGACCGGCCATACCCACCAGCGCCAATCCCGCGGCAAGCGTGCCCGCGCGGAGCATTTTTAATGTCATGGTTTCGGCGGGGTGCCAGCCCGCGAGATTGCTCAGACGGCCTTCGCGGATGAGGAACAAAAACAAGATTGGGGCGAGCAACCCGTGCGACAGGTCGGGGTTGTGCAGCCACTCAGGCGTCAGGTGCAAGCAGAGCGCGAGCGTGAGGATTGCAGCCAACGTCACTGCAGCCCAGCCAAGGGCAGAGATCGGGGGTTGAGCTGAGGTGTTCACGTGGAGGGGCGAGGCAATCCGGAGAGCCGAAGGAATTGCTGGATTTGTCCCGACTGTCAGCATCGGAGCGGAGAATGTTTTCGGGGACACACCGCGGCTGAGCGCGGAAGAAGCAGCAAAGTAACGGCTCGAAAAGTAGCGTAGACTTCCAGTCTGCTCAGGGTTGCCGAGCCGGGATTGCGTCAAAGCAGACTGGAAGTCTGCGCTACTTCCTAGGGCTAAACCCCGAAAAAATGGATACCTGGATTATTGTCATTCAATAGCCTCTGGGTTGTTACTTGAGAGGGGCGTCTCGGGCGTTTGGCTACAGTGGAAGGGGGCTTGCGCCGAGGCCCCCTTTGCCCCTTAATCAGTGGCATGAGAACGATCCGCTTTTTAGTGGTGTTCCTAACACTGATTTTGGCTGTGGCGGCTGGTGTTCGTCCCGACGCTTTGCGCAAGTCTGCAGAGCGAGGGGATGCCAAAGCTCAGTGCAATCTGGGCCGTGTTTTTTATGTTGGTGAAGGCGTGGCCAAAAATCCTGTCGAGGCCGTGAAATGGTTCCGCCGATCAGCGGAACAGGGCAATGCTGAGGCGCAGTTCAACCTCGGCATCGCGTACTGGTTTGGCGAAGGCGTCATTACGGATCCCGTGGAAGCGGTTAACTGGTATCGAAAAGCCGCGGAGCAGGGGTCCGCCAAGGCGCAGTTTAACCTCGGCTGGGCGTACGGGGCTGGGCTTGGGGTGATCAAGGATTCATCCGAGGCCGTGAGCTGGTATCGCAAGGCAGCCGACCAGGGAATTGCCAGCGCGCAGTATTGTCTGGGCATCGCCTATTGGCTCGGCGAGGGCGCGCGAAAAGATCCCATTGAAGCCTTGGCTTGGCTCGATGTCGCCAGTGCATTGGGTTACGAGCCTGCGCGGTCGTGGCGCGAGTCGCTGGAGAAGGATGTTTCGCGTGCCCAAATCGAGGAGGCAGCACGGCGTGCACGCGAGTTGATGGAAACCGTGCGGAAATAAAAAACACAGCAGTTTAACCGCAAAAGAGCGCAAGGAGCGCAAAGATCAGACCCTGTATTTCTATGCGTTCTCTGCGTTCTTTCGCGGCTAAAAGGCTCGAAGTGTTTTCTGTTTTTTTCAGGGCCGGCAGAACGCTTCATTTTGAATGTTACTGTCTGCTAGCCGTGAACGGGCGCAGGCGGGACGTGGCCGTGACCTCCTGAGCGGCGGTGCGCCAGCCAGGATTGCACCGCCGCCAACGGGCGGGTGTTGAGCACCGCGCTTTTCGTCAGCCAACCTTTGCGCGCAGCGTTAACGCCCGCCGCAACGAACTCCAAGCCGGCTGTGTCGTGAGCATCGGGGTTGATCGCGCAGAGCAGTCCTCGCGCCGAGGCTTTGCGCCAGTGGCGCCAGTCCATGTCGAGGCGCCAGGGGTTGGCGTTGAGCTCGATCACCACGTGGTTGGCGATCGCCGCGTCGATGATTTTTTCCACATCGAGGGCGTAGGACTCGCGCCGCAGCAATAGCCTTCCGGTGAGGTGGCCGAGCATGGTGGTGCGCGGATGTTCGATGGCGCGGATGATTCGCGCCGTCATATCGTCCTGCGATTGGGTGAACGCGCTGTGCACCGACACGACCACGTAATCCAGGGTGGCGAGCACGCCGTCGTCGAAGTCGAGACGCCCGTCGGGCAGGATGTCACACTCGGTTCCCGTCAACACATGGGTGCGGTAGCGCCCGGTGGCATTGAGCGCGTGGATCTGCGCCACCTGTTCGGCAAGGCGCGCTTCACTCAACCCGCGGGCCTGTACGCTCGATGGCGAGTGGTCGGCGATGCCGAGGTACGACCAGCCCAATGCGTCGGCGGCGGCGGTCATTTCCTCCAGCGTGTTGTTACCATCGGAGGCCGTGGTGTGGTTGTGAAACGCCCCGCGCAGGTCGTCCAGTTCGATCAAATGGGGCAACGCGTCGGCTTCGGCCGCCTCAATCTCGCCGCGTCCTTCGCGTAGCTCGGGCGGGATGTAAGCGAGTCCGAGCGCGGTGAACAGCGCCGATTCGGAGGCGGCCGGCAGTGATTCGGCAGCGGCCTTTTCTTTGGTTGTGCCCTCGCCGGTGGACAGCACCAAGCCCCACTCGGAGAGCGAAAGCCCGATCGACAAAGCGCGCTGGCGCATCTGCACGTTGTGATCTTTTGAGCCGGTAAAGTGATGCAGTGCGAAAGCGAACTGCTCCGGTGGTACGAGGCGCAGGTCGGCTTGCAAGCCGGTGTCAAAGCGCACGCTCGCCTTAGTGTCACCGCGGGCGGTGATTTCCTGGACTCCGGGTTGGGTCACAAACCATTCAACCACGGGGGCAACATCGGTGGCGGCGACGATAAAATCGAGGTCACCCACCGTCTCCATGCAACGGCGCAGACTGCCGGCGGCTTCGGCTTGGGATACCTGCGGCAGTGCACGCAGCCCGGCGATGATGGGCTCGGCCACCTGTTGCGCCGCCCACCACAAGTGGCGTTTCCCGTAAGCTTCGCGGTTGCTGATTCCGGCCAGGATTTTCTCCTGGGTTTTGGCGCCGAAGCCGGCCAATTCGGCGACACGCCCGTCGTTGCAGGCGGCGGTGAGCTCGGCGAGGGTGGTGATGCCGAGTTGATCGTGGATGGCTTTGACCTTCTTCGGTCCGAGGCCGGGCACCTCCAGCATCTCGACCAAGCCCGGCGCGATGGAGGCCTGCAATTGTTCCAAAAGCGTTGAGCGTCCCGTGGCGTGCAGTTCACCGATCTGCTGGGCAAGGGCTGCGCCGATTCCTTTAACCGACTGCAGGCGCTCTTCACGCAGCAGGGTCTCCAGCTCGCTTTGTTCGAGTGACTGGAGTTGGCGCGCGCCAGAAGTATAGGCGCGAATTTTGAAGGGGTTTTCGCCAGTGAGTTCGAGCAGGGTGGCGATGTGGCTGAGCACATCGGCGATCGCGGTTTTGTTCATGAAGGGGAGGGGCTTTATTTCCAGTTGCTCACGGTATCGATCAGCGCCTGCATGCACTCGATTTTTGCCTGCGGCGTTATGCCGTGGCCCAGGTTGAACACAT
>JBIIMH010000160.1:0-5184 GCA_044338095.1 Rariglobus sp.
GGGTAACAGGCCGACGACGACCACCCCGGTGAGCAGGCCGGTGGTAAGTCCGGTGATCATATGTTGGACGATGGTCAGGGGCTCAAGGTGCTCGATGACGCCGATCAAAAGGGCAAAGACCGCCACGGTCAGGCCGGCGAAACTGGATGCGCGCACAACGTTGCCGCGCCTGCGCGTGTGCATGCCCCAGAAAATGGCTACGACTGATGACAGAAAGGTGAGCACCAGCAGGTCGAGTCGGTTACCATAAATCACGCTGGTGAAAATCGACACGAAAAGGGCCATAAAAATGGCGGAGCCGGCGTTGATCAGGATTGCCACTATCAAGGGGGCGATCGCCACAGGGGCGAGGTAGGGCAGCAACGAGGCGGCGGACGAGTCGTGAACGAACAGGGGGAGGCTGCCCAGGGCATAACTGGCGCGAACGAGCGCCAAATTGAAGATGACTACAAGGGCGAGCAGGGCGAGGCGACCATTGCTGCGCAGTGTTTCCGGGTCTTCGATGCGGATGTAAAGGATGCTGGCCACAAGCATGGCGAGTACTAAGAGCACCCGGCCGAAGAGTTGCATTTTTTCCTCAAGGGCGATGTCACCGTGCGCCAACAGATATTGGCGATGGGCGGTTAGCATCTCGTATTGCTCGGGGGTGACGCGCACGCCGGGCTCAATCAGCGTTTGGCCGCGGGCGACCTCCACGGTGATCGGTTTCATGTCGAGCAGGGCTTTTTCTTGCAGACGGCGGGTGGCGGCGAGGTCGAAAATAAGGTTGGGGGTGATGCCGTTGCGGAAAATTCGGTACAGGGGCAGGCCAAGATCTCGCCCCCCTGTTTCAACCCCCAAGTTGATTCGAAGGGTGGTGAAGGCCTGTTCAACGGAGACGGAGGCGTGCCGGGCAAGAGAACCGTCGGCTTTGACGATTTGAGAAACAGTGAGGCTTTCAGAGCCCTCTATGCCCAGGTTGCGTACGTCCTGGATGCCCTCATGGTGGATGTCGCTAAGAATACGCAGGCCGGTCTCGACAAGGGCCGTACGAGTGGCGATCGGCCCAGCTGAAAAAAGAGTGGATAAGTCGGCAACGGAGACTTGGTAGGGCCCGAGGGCGTTGAACGTCGCGACGAGGGCGGCGAAGTCGTCTTTGTGTTTAGCTGGAAGCACCGCGCCGGCGGGATGCGTGCGCTCAAACTCATCCATCAGCGCGAGGAGTTCGCGCATGTGACCCTGGAATTGGGATAGCGCCTCGAAATCGAGGCGGTAAATCGGTGGGAGGCGGTCGCGGATCTGTTCGCCTGCCAAGCGGGTTTTTTCGGCGCTGGTATAACTAAATGGGGCGCTCGCGAGGATGCGGATGTTGGCCACCTGATTGGGCAGGACCGGCAGGTTCGCACTTGATAGGCCGACGAAACTGATGGTGGCAATGGCTGCGGCGGTGGCCGCAAAAATCAACAGGGTAACAAGGCGACTGGTGCCTAGGAACTCGACGGTGCCGGAGACCGTGGCGGTCTTGCGGGTGCGGGGCTGGTTTGCTTCGAGGAGCTTGGCGAGAAAAGGGATCATTTCAGTTCAGCGTTTGGCGCTGGAGTCTTCGCCGTTGGCGATAGGATTTTTGTAGCGATCGTAGGCTTCGATGATCTTGAGCACGAGTGGATGCCGGACGACATTGGCGCCGCTGAACTGGTGGAACGCGATACCGGAGACGTCGCGCAGGATCCGCTGCACTTCGAGCAGGCCGGATTGTTTGGCGCGCGGCAGGTCGATCTGGGTGATGTCGCCGGTGACGACCATACGCGAGTCGTCGCCGAGCCGGGTGAGGAACATCATCATCTGCTCGGGCGTGGTGTTTTGCGCCTCGTCGAGGATGATGAAGGCGTTGGAGAGGGTGCGGCCGCGCATGTAGGCAAGCGGGGCGATCTCGATGATGTTTTTCTCGGTCAGCCGGGCAACGTCCTCGGGATTGAGCATGTCGGCCATCGCATCGTAGAGCGGGCGCAGGTAAGGCAGAATCTTCTCGTTGAGATCGCCTGGGAGGAATCCGAGCGCCTCGCCGGCCTCGACAGCCGGGCGGGTGAGGATGATGCGCTCCACCTCGTTTTTGAGCAGAGCTGAAATGGCGGCGGCCATGGCCAGGTAGGTTTTTCCCGTGCCGGCCGGGCCGATACCAAAGACCAGCGAGTGAGTCTGAATCGACTGGAGATAAAGTTTTTGGCCGAGCGTCTTGGGGACGATGGTCCGGCGGTTGGTCGCAATCACCAGCGGTTTGGCAAACAGTTCGCGCAGGTCGTCGGCCTCGCCGCGCGCGATCATTTCGACAAAACGCACCAAGTCGGGGCTGCGGATCTGCAGGCCGTGGGTGCGGGCTTCATTGAGGTAACCGAACAACGCTTCGACTTGGGCGATGGCCGCTTCGGGGCCGTCGATTTGCAACCAATCGTCGCGGCTGACGAGGGTCACGCCGAGGAGTTTTTCAACGCAACCGAGGTTATCTTCCCGGCCGGCGTAGAGCAGGTGGAGGTGGCGGGCGGAGGGGAAGCGGAGTGTTTTGGTCGCCATACGGTTTAGGCGGAGGTGGTCAGGCGGGCGGCTTCGGCGGAGAGGCGTTCCCATGTGGACTCCAGTGCTTGCGGGAGAACGCGCGTCTGCCCCACGACGGGCATGAAGTTGTTGTCGCCATTCCAACGCGGGACCAGGTGGCCGTGCAGGTGGGAGATGCTGCCGCCCGAGGCTGCGCCCAGATTAAACCCGATGTTGTAACCGTCCGGCTTCATTGCGTTACGGAGGATTTTTTTGGCGAACGTGATGATTGCAAAAAGATCGGCGTTTTCCTCCTCGGTGAGCTCTTCGATGTCACTGACTTCGCGCAGCGGAATGGCGAGCAGGTGACCGGGGTTGTAGGGGAAGCGGTTGAGCATCAAGTACGACAATCGGCTGCGGTGCACGATCAGGGCCTCGCGATCATTGCCCAGCAGGGGTAACTCGGTGAACGGCCGCTTTAACTCGGGCATGCGCGGTGCCTCAATATAGTCCATGCGCCAATAAGGATGAAGCTGCGACATCGGTTGAAAGTTAGCAGGACCAAATAGCCCGCCGTGGCCAAAGTCAAAGCCGCGTGAGGACGCGGTCCTGCCTGGTCTCAATGCGGGTAAATCGAGGCAACGCCCTCCGGAATTTTAAATTGTCGGCGGGGCCGGAGACGGAGTTGAATGGCCGTTTTCATCCCTATTCATGAATAATTTTAAGCCTTCCGTGCGTCGTCGTGTCGTGGTCACCGGTCTGGGTGCGGTCAGCCCGTTGGGCTTGAACGCCGTTGATACCTGGGGCGGTCTTGCGGCCGGCCGTTCGGGCATTGCTCCGATCACCCGGTTCAACGCCACCGGTTGCACCGCGCAGATCGCCGGCGAGGTCAAAGGCTTCGAGCCCACCAAAACGCTCGCCCAACCGCTGCATCCGCGTGGTGCCCAAGGCGAGGCGCTCGTCTCGGTTTTTACCCCCAAAGACGCCAAGAAATTCGGTCGCTTCACCCATCTCGGTGCGACCGCCGCCGTCGAGGCGTACGCCGACTCCGGCCTGGATGCGCACCGTGCCTCGCTGAATCCCGAGCGCATGGGGGTTAACCTCGGCGTGGGTCTGGGTGGTCTGCCCGAGATCGAGGCGATGCAGGAGACGTTTAACACGGGCGGTTTCCGGAAAATTTCGCCGTTTTTCATCATTCAAATCGCGCCCAATTTGCTCTCCGGCCAGGTGAGTTTGCTGCTCGATTTCCGTGGCCCGAATATGGCGGTTGCCTCGGCCTGCGCCACCAGCGGCCATGCGCTGGGTGAGGCGGCGGCAGCCATTGCCCGCGGCGATGCCGAGGTGATGATCGCCGGCGGCGCGGAGTCCACCGTGACGCCTCTGGCGGTCGGTGCCTTTGCCCAAATGCGCGCCCTATCCACGCGCAATGATGCGCCCGAAAAGGCCTCGCGCCCCTACGATAAAGACCGCGACGGCTTCGTGTTGGCCGAAGGCGCGGTGGTGTTTGTGCTCGAAGAGTATGAGCACGCGCTAAAACGCGGCGCGCGCATCTACGCCGAACTGCGCGGTTACGGCGCCTCGGCCGACGCCTACCATTTGTCCTCACTCGCACCGGGCGCGGAAGGCTCGCAGCGCTCGATGCGCGCCGCGCTGGTTTCGGCGGAGCTGCCGGCGACGGCGATCGACTACGTTTCGGCTCACGCCACCTCGACGCCCGGCGGCGACGGCGAGGAATCAGCCGCGATCGCGGCGGTGTTCGCCGAGAACAAGGCCACGCTCCACGTGAGCGGGGTGAAGTCGATGACCGGCCACCTTCTGGGTGGTGCGGGTGCGATGGGTGCGTTTGCCGCAGTGAAGGCGGTCCACGAAGGCCTAGTGCCGCCGACAATCAATATGGATAACCTCGATCCGGCGATCGCCGCCCTGGGGCTCAACGTCACGCCCAATGTCGCCGTGCGTAAGCCGGTGCGCGCGGCGCTGGCCAACTGCTTCGGCTTTGGCGGCACAAACTGCTCGCTGGTGTTCACCGCTGTGTGATGCGAAACGGGCTTAATGGGCGCAGGCCGGGCCGCCTGTGCCCATTGGGTTATCTCGTCCGACCTGAGCCGAAAGTTCTGGCGGGCAGCGACGGGCTCGGTCAATGAAGGCGTCTTCTATGCTGTCGCGCCTATGGAAAGATTGGACCGCTACCGTGCCCGCCTCGTTCTTGTCGGCGCTGCTGCTGTGCGCCGGATTCATGGGCTTCGTCGCCTGGGATCAGTCCCACTGGTGGAGCACCAAAGAGGACTACGGCTTCGGCTGGCTGGTGCCGGCGTTCGTGGCGTTTGTCGTCTATGACCGCTGGCCGCGCATCCTCGCCGCTATTCGCGCGTGTGAAGCTCCGTTGAGTCCGCGCGCCAACGGCGCAGCCGGTTGGACGCTGGGTTTTCTCACCTACGCCGCGCTGGCCGGTGGCGCGCTGTTGTTTTTAATCGGCGCACTTTACCGCGCCGGGGCCGGTTCTTCGTATCCCGGCACGCTCGCGCTGTCGTTGGGCACGGGCGCATTGGTGCTGCCGTTCCTGCTGCTCAATGCGCCTGAACCGGCTGCGAAGGCGTCCGTTACAACTGAGCCCGATTCGGCACTTCGCGCGCCCGTCGCGGTTCCAGGCAGCGTCGGCTTGTGGGCGGATGCACG
>JBIIMH010000162.1:0-5155 GCA_044338095.1 Rariglobus sp.
GGCGGTGAATCTCAACGTCATCACCTTTAGTCACGGTTAACTCACTGCCATGTCGATTTTCAGCAAACCGAAGTACTCCACTGTTGTGGTTAAGAAGAAGGATATCCCCAAGGGGATGTGGACCAAATGTCCAATCTCCGGCGAGATCGTCTTCAATAAGGAGCTGGAGGACAACCAGATGGTCGTCCCCAAGTCGGGCTACCACTACCCCATCGGCGCGCACGAGCGCATCGCCGCGCTCTTCGACGAGGGCACCTTTGAGGAAGCCGATGCTACGATCCGTTCGGCCGATCCGCTCAAGTTCGTCGACTCCCAGAAATACCCCGACCGCATCAAAAAGTACGAAAAGGACAGCGGTCTGACCGAGGCGGTTATCTGCGGCACGGGCGATATTCACGGGATTCAGGTCTCCGTGGCGGTCATGGACTTCCGTTTTTGCGGTGGCGCCATGGGTTCGGCGGCGGGCGAGAAAATCACCCGCGCGATCGAAGTCGCGCTGAAGAAAAAAATCCCCTGCGTGATTTTCAGCGCTTCGGGCGGTGCGCGTATGCAGGAAGGCATTTTCTCGCTCATGCAGATGGCGAAAACCAGTGCGGCGCTGGGACGGTTGGCCGAGGCCAAGTTGCCCTACATTTCGGTGCTCACGCACCCGACCATGGGAGGCGTCACCGCCAGTTTCGCTGTTTTGGGCGACCTGAACATCGCCGAACCGGGTGCACTGATCGGTTTTGCCGGTGCGCGCGTGATCAAAGACACGGTCAAACAAACCCTGCCGCCCGGTTTCCAGACCGCCGAGTTTTTGCAAAAGCACGGCCTTATCGACATGATTGTCAGCCGTTTGGAGATGCGCGACAGCCTGCGCGATGTGCTGCAAGCGCTGTACCTCAAAAAACGCCCCGTCGCGAAAAAGTGAGAGGTTAACTAGGATGTGGGGCCGATCGGAGCGGAAAACGTTCAACATCCAACATTCAACATCCAACGTCCAACAGTGAACGATCAACGCCCCCGGCCCGGCTATGATCTGGAAGAGCGGTTGTTGGAGTATTCCGCCGCCATTATCCGGATGGCGGACGGAATGGGGGCGAGTGTCGCCTCTCGGCATGTTGCCGGCCAGATTTTGCGCTCCGGCACGGCAGCCCTGCCTAATCATGGAGAAGCACAGGCGGCCGAATCACCGGCGGATTTCATTCACAAGATGAGCATCTGCCTCAAAGAGCTACGGGAAACCCGGCGCTGGCTCCGACTCATTCAACGCGTTCCCTTGGTCAAAAACGCCGAGGCGATCGTCCCATTGGTGGCGGAAACCGAAGAGCTTATCCGTATATTTTACAGCAGTCTACGAACCGCCCGAAAATCCCAGCCCGAATGAACGTTGAATGTTCAAAGTTGGATGTTGGACGTTGCTCCGGTACCCCGTCCGATCCCCCCCTCCGAATGAACGTTGAACGTTCGATGTTGAATGTTGGACGTTGCTCCGCTGCCCCGTCCGATCCCCCCCTCCGAATGAACGTTGGATGTTCAATGTTGGATGTTGGACGTTGGTCCGCTGCCTCCTCCTCCTCCGCTCCGCTCCTTCCGAATGAACGTTGAACGTTCAATGTTGAATGTTGGACGTTGCTCCGCTGCCTCCTCCTCCTCCGCTCCGCTCCTTCCGAATGAAAGTTGAACGTTCGATGTTGAATGTTGGATGTTGCTCCGGTGCCCCTGCTGCTGCCGATCAGGCCGACTACGCGTCGACCCAGGATTACTTGTTCTCGCTGAAGGCCAAGGGCGTGAAGTTTGGGGTCGATCGCATGCGGCTGCTCGTGGCCGGTCTCGGCCATCCCGAGCGGGCCACACCCATTATCCATATCGCCGGCACCAACGGCAAAGGCTCGGTGGCCGCGTTGCTCGAAGCGTGTTTCGCCGCCGCCGGCTGGCGCACCGGCCTCTACACCTCGCCCCATCTGGTCAAACTCGGCGAACGTGTCCAGGTTGCCCGCCTGCCCCTGTCCGAGGCCGAAATCGTCGCCTTCGCCCGCGAACTCGGCCCGATCGCCGAGGCGGTCAGTCGCGGCAGCCCCGACGACCACCCGAGCTTTTTTGAGTTCATGACGGCGATGGCGTTTTTGCAGTTTAAGCGAAAAAAATGCGACATCGCCCTCATCGAGACGGGCATGGGCGGGCGACTCGACGCCACCAACGTGGTTAACCCCGAGGTCGCCGTGATCACCTCCATCGGACTCGACCACTGCGAGATGCTGGGCGACACGATCGCCCAAATCGCGGCGGAAAAAGCGGGCATCATCAAGGCGGGCAAACCGGTGGTGATCGGGCGCCTGCCGCCGGAGGCCGAGGCGGTCATTCGCCGGGTCGCCGCCGAACAAGGCGCGCCGGTCCACTCGGTGCGGGAAATCTTTGGCGAGGATCTGGCCGATTACCCGAAACCGGCGCTCGAGGGCGATTATCAGCGAACCAACGCAGCGGTCGCCGTGCTGGTGACGCGCTGCCTCGATGCGCGCTGGGGCCTGAGTGCCGAAGTGGTCGGACGCGGGATCGCCGCGGTGCGCTGGCCGGGACGCTGGCAGCGCACGACGATTGGCGGGCGGGCGCTGATTTTGGACGCGTCGCACAACCCTGAAGGGGCTGGTGTGCTAGAAGATCATTTGCGACAACTGGTTGCAGCAGAGGGGCGTAAGCCGGTGGTGGTCACCGGTGTGCTGGGCGTGGCGCGGGCGCGGCCGTTATTGGAAACCATTAGCCGCTATGCGGCCGAAATTCATCTGGTCATGCCGCAACAGTCGCGGGCTAGTTCGTTCGAGGAGCTCGAAGCGCTGATTCCCAAAAGTTTTACGGGAAAAGTAAGTCGGACGACGGTGGCCGGGGTGTTCCCTGCGGCGGGCGTTTGCACGGTCGGTGGGCTGACGGACACGGTGGTGGTCACCGGATCGATTTACCTGCTGGGCGAGGTTCTGGCGCGAATCGAGCCGGAGCGCGGCGCGATCGAGAACCGCTTGCAGGACTTTTAGGCCTTAGCGGATGAAGGTAGAGTCGGCCTGGTTGGAGGAGTCGGCGGTGCTGATGACGGAGGGATCAATGAAAGGGGCGGTGCGGCTGGCGGCCTGGGCGAAACCGGTGGAGAGAGCGGCAATGACGAGGGCGAAGGAGAGGCGTTTGATGGAGTTCATGGCGGGGAGGAGTTTTGGAGGAGTTGAACAGTCGGTGATGGGCTACACATCGAGAAAGCTACCGGTTTTTTCGTCCGTCAAAGCGCAAGCACCCAACCGGGTAATCGACCCTAGGTGAGGCCTGGGGGCTGGCACCCGGTTTCCGGGTTCGGGCCGAAAATGAGGCGATAAAATCGCTTGGAACGGCTGCTGAAAGCCCGCCAAAACCGGTTTTGGCGGGCTTTTAAAGGTAGAAAACGGGCGAGAGACGCCCGCCTGCGTTTTTTCTTCCTCAACGCAAGCTGAGCGGGCTTCGATTAATCACGTATTTATCCTTAAAAAGAAGGAGTTAACCCAACAGGGAGTATACCCTAGACGGATTCCTGAGCTCACGCTCAAGGCCACGCCTGGCACCACAATGCACAGAGCCACCCCCTAAAGGCCGCCGTGCTCCACTTCCGCCACTTACCCGGCCAGCGGCAGCTCCTCCTACGCCGCCGTCACCACGAAGGGCGCAAACGGGGCCACCTGCGAGGGAGGGATACGCACGTGCAGGCGCACGCCGGTGTCCTCTTGCTCCTCGTTTTGCACGTGCCCGATCGCATGCAATTTGGCGATCAGGTCGTAGCGGCTGTGCGGGATAAACAACTCCATCGAACCAAACGCATCGGCGATCAGTTCCAAGCAGTGATCGACCAGTACGTCGAGACCCTGGCCGGTGTGCGCACTCACAAAAATCCCCTCGGCGTCGAGCAGGCGGGCGGTGTTGAGCTGCGCCTCGGTGGCCGCATCGACTTTGTTAAAAACCGTGAGGATGCGTTTGCCCTCGGCGCCGAGCTCCTTGAGGACCGACAAGGTCGTCGTGTGGTGGGCGGCGAGGTTGGGCGTGGTCACGTCGAGCACGTGAATTAGAAAATTGGCGACCATGGCTTCCTCCAGCGTGGCTTTGAACGCCTCGACCAGGCCGTGCGGCAGGCGGCGGATAAAGCCGACCGTGTCGGTGACGAGCAGCTTCTGATTGCCGCGCAGGAGTAACTGGCGGGTGGTGGGGTCGAGGGTGGCAAACAGCTTGTCCTCGGCGAGCACGTGGGCGCCGGTGAGGATGTTGAGCAGGGAGGATTTACCGGCATTGGTGTAGCCCACGATGGCGCAGGTGGGCACGGGCACGCGCTGACGTTTGTGGCGCTGAACGCTGCGCTGTTTACGCACATCGATGAGCTCGCGCTTGAGCCGGGTGATGCGGTCGTTAACCAAACGTCGATCCTGTTCGAGCTGGGTTTCGCCCTCGCCGCCCATGCCGCCTGCGCCGCCGCCTTGACGCGAAAGATGGGTCCAAGCGCGGGTCAGGCGCGGCAGGGAGTACTCCATGCGCGCCAAGGCGACCTGGATAACCGCCTCGCGGGTTTGCGCGCGGTCGGCGAACACATCCAAAATCACCTCTTGGCGGTCGATAACGGCGACCCCGGAGAGTTTTTCCAAATTGCGCTGCTGGGCCGGCGTGAGGCCCTCGTCGAAGACAATCACGTCGCAGTTGAGCGCCTTGGCGGCGTCGACGATTTCCTGGGCCTTGCCACTGCCGACGAGCGTGGCGGGGGTGGGAACGCGCAGGTTGACGAGGTTACGGGCGACCACCGTGATCTGGAGATTCTCGACGAGCTCTTGAAGTTCGTTGAGCAACTCCTCGGCTTCACCCGTGGGCATTGCGTGGGTTTGGATGCCTACAAGGTAGGCACGCTCAACGCGTTTTAGATCTTTTTGCGGGGTGTTATCGAGGAAGTCGGCCATTAAGGAAGGGGGTGAACGAAGCGTGGACAAGCGGATGAGTCAAACGTGGCGCATAATGGAAAACGGGAGTTTTTCGTCGGGCCGTCCTGGTGTGTGGATGCGACATCTCAGGCATCCCGCCCCTCTATGAGCACACGTAAATTATGGGAATCGCCCCAACGGAAAATCTTTACGGGAATAAGCCGTCCGCTCACGCCTCTCAGTCAGCTGAACAGACTCGATGT
>JBIIMH010000163.1:0-5151 GCA_044338095.1 Rariglobus sp.
GTGCGCGCTCGGGCATTGCCACCCGCACTGGGTGGCCGAGGTGCAGCGCCAGGCCGGCGAACTCGTTCACGTGAGCAACCTGTTCCGTAACCCCAACCAAGGTGAGTTGGCACGGCGGCTGGTCGGTTACGCCGGGGCGGGCCGGGTGTTTTTCTGCAACAGCGGGGCCGAGGCCAACGAGGGTCTGCTCAAGCTGGCGCGCCTGCACGGCGCGACCAAGGCCGGCGGCGAAGAGGGCAAATGTTACAAGGTGATCTGTGCGCAGAGCGCCTTTCACGGCCGCACCTTTGGCGGCATGAGCGCCACCCCGCAGGAAAAAATCCAAAAAGGCTTCCGGCCGCTGGTGCCCGGTTTCGCCTTCGGCGAACTCAATAATCTGGCCTCGTTCGAGGCACTGGTCGACGACACGACGGCGGCGATTTTCGTCGAAACGATCCAGGGCGAAGGCGGGGTTAACCCGGCGACGACCGAGTTTTTGGTGGGCCTGCGCGCGCTGTGCGACCGGCACAACCTGCTGCTGATTTTGGACGAAGTCCAGTGCGGCATTGGGCGCACGGGCAAGTTTTACGCCTTCGAACACGCTGGGGTGCGGCCCGACGCGATCGGCATGGCCAAGGGCCTCGGCGGCGGTTTCCCGATCGGGGCGATTTGGACCGGGCCGAAGGCGGCGGAGTTGTTCCAACCAGGTATGCACGGCACGACCTTTGGTGGCACGCCGCTGGCCTGCGCCGCCGGTCTGGCGGTATTGGATGTGATCGAGCGCGACGGGTTGTTGGCGCACGTCACGCAAGCCGGCGCGGTGTGGCTGGCGGCGCTGAGCGCACTGGCGGCGGAGTTTCCGGCCCAGGTGCTGACGGTGCGCGGGCGCGGTTTTATGCTCGGTCTGCAGCTCGCGAGCGACCCGGTTCCCTATGTGACGGCGCTGCGCGACGCTGGATTGTTGGCCCCCATGGCCGGCGGCAACGTCGTGCGTTTGCTGCCCCCGCTCACTGCCTCGGCGGAGGAGTTGGCCCGCAGCGTGGAGATTATCCGCGGTGTGCTCGCCGCCAAAGCGTAAGGCCACACCTTCCGCCTACCGCCACCGGCAGATCCCCCTGTCCCCGTGGCCTTGAGCGTGAGCTGCTCAGGGTAGGCTGGAAAACCTAGGTGCCCCCACCCCAAGCCTCTGTTGTACCGCCCATTCGCCTTACACCAGCTTTTCGCCGGTGCGCTGCTCGGTGGCCCAGCGGTAGATTTCGACGTAGCGCCCGGCGTTGGTTTTCCAGCTGAAGTCTTGCGCCATGCCGTTGCGACGCAGCTGGGCGAACTCCTGGGGTTTGTCGTAATAGGTCGCGCAGGCCCAGCCGACGGTGTTGTAGAGCGCCGGAGCGGTGGCGTCGGCGAAGAGGAATCCGGTGCCCTTGCTCGTGCCTTCGACGTATTGCTCGACGGTGTCGATCAGGCCGCCCGTGGCGCGGGCCAGCGGCACAGTGCCGTAGCGCATCGCATACATCTGGGTTAAACCGCAGGGTTCGGAGCGGCTGGGCATCACGAAGCAGTCGGCACCCGCTTGGATCAGGTGCGAGAGCTCGTTGTCGTAGCCAATGTAAACGCCCACCTTGCCCGGATACTGTTTGGCGGCCCAGCGGAAGGTGTGTTCCAACCCAGGATCGCCGGCGCCGAGGATGGCAAATTGCACGTGCATGCGGTCGGCTATGTGCGGCAGCGCCTCGGCCAGCAGGTCCAGGCCCTTTTGGTTGGCAAAGCGCGCCACCACGCCGAACACCGCGATGTGCGGGTCGATCGCCAGCCCGAGCTTGAACTGCAAGGCGGCTTTGCACGTCGCTTTGCCCGCGAGGTTTTCCGCGCTGTAGTGCGCGGGGATGAACTTGTCGGTCGCCGGGTTCCACGCGCCCGTGTCGATGCCGTTGAGGATGCCGACCAGGTCGCCAGCACGGTAACGCAACACGCTGTCCAGGCCCCAACCGCCAGCGGGCGTTTTGATTTCTTCGGCGTACGTCGGGCTCACCGTGGTGAGTTTCGTCGAGTGATACAGTCCGGCCTTTAACATGTTAACCGCTCCAGTGGATTCGACGCTGTCGGCGCGGAACTCGGAGGCGGGCAGGCGGGCGAAGTCGAGCACGCGGCGATCGGCATAGCCCTGATGTTCCAAATTGTGAATGGTGAAAACCGAGGCCACGCGCCCCAACGGGGTATCCTTGAGCGTGGTGTTGAGGTAGACGGGCAACAGGCCGGTGGTCCAATCGTGGCCGTGGACCACGTCGGGGATCCAATCGAGCTGTTGGCACAGCGCGAGCGCGCCGCGGCACAGGAAGGCGTAACGCAGGTCGTTGTCGGAATGCGAACCCCACGGGCCGGAATAGACCTCGTGGCGGGCGAAAAAGCCGTCGTGCTCCAGCAGGTAAACGGGGACCTTGCCGCCGGGCAGGGTCGTCTCCCAGGTGCGGGCCCAATGCGCCTCGGTGCCCACATCCACCCCGAGCGGATCGGGGCGCGCGGTGCGCGGACCGTGGATTTTTACCGAGCCGTAGGCCGGGCAAACAATGCGCACATCGTGGCCCAGCGCGGCGAGCTCCTTGGGTAAGGCGCCGGTCATGTCGGCGAGACCGCCAACTTTCACGAACGGTTCAACTTCGGGAGTGACAAAAAGGATTCGAAGGGGACGCACGGCGGAAAAACAAAAGGATCAAACAGGGGTGTGCCGAGTGAATTATGCAGCGAAAACCCTCCGGACATAAAAAAACCCGGCCAACAAACGGCCGGGTTTTTTATCGCGAAGTAGGTGTTCACCCCATTGGGGAAAACCTGCGGTGAGTCAGACCGCCTTGGGCAGGGCGCCGCCGAGTTCGACGGAATGGGGGTGGTGGCGCTTTTCCTTGAGCTCGCTGTGGCGCTTGCGCAGCAGGCCGTCGAGTTTGTCGATGAGCAGGTCGACCGCCTTGTAGGCGTCGTCGGAATCGACTGAAGCGTTTAGGTCCGGCCCGCTGATCTCGATGTGGCCCTTGGCCACGAAGTGGGCCTTGGAGCCCTTGGTTTTGTCGAGGTCGACATCGATGCGCACGCGGTCGATGCGGGGTTCATGACGCAGCAGCCGACCCACTTTTTCGTGGATGATCGAGCGCATGGCGTCGGTAAGGTTAAGGTGGATTCCGCGAAGGATGAGTTTCGCGCCAATAACTTCAGGGGTGATATGTGGCATAGCGGGGTTAAGTTAACACAACCACGGATTCGTGTGGTTTATAAAACCATCGGCTGTTTCCGCCTCGGGTTAAGTTAAATCTTTGCCCGCCCATGAAAAAAATGAGTGGTCGGCGTGGGGCCCGACGACTAAGGGCACCCCGAGCTCACGCTCAGGGCCACGAGGACCTCCGAGTTGAACAACGTTCAACACTCAACGTTCAACGTTCAACGTCCAACATCCAACGTTCAACCGCTGCACCCTGCACTCCGAGTTGAACGTTGGATGTTCAATGTTGGATGTTGAACGTTCTCCGCCCTCCGCCCTCCGTTCTCCGCCCTCCGCCCTCCGTTCTCCGCCGTCCGAACCCCTTACGCGCCGGCCAGCGCGTTGGCGTTGTTGAGGTGCTCCACCCCGGTGTACTTTTTCGACTGCTCGTCGGCGTGGTAGCTGGAACGCACCATCGGGCCGCTCTCGACCACACCAATGCCGATCGACAGGCCGAATTCCTTCCAGCGCAAAAACTCATCGGGATGAACCCAACGCGCGATTTTCCAGTGCTGCGGGGTCGGTTGGAGGTATTGGCCGATGGTGAGGATGTCGGTTTTGTCGGCGGCGATGTCGCGCAGGGTTTTTTCGATCTCTTCTTCGCGCTCGCCGAGGCCGAGCATGATGCCGGTCTTGGTGGTGAAACCGCGGGCTTTGGCGTGCTGGAGCACCGAGCGCGAGCGGTCGTAGCGGGCTTGTACGCGCACGGGCTTTTGCAGTCGCTCGACGGTCTCCAGGTTGTGGTTAAAAATGTCCGGCTTGGCGTCGAGCACGGTGTCGAGGTGCTCCATCTGGCCCTTCCAATCGGGGGTGAGAACCTCAATGGCGGTGTTCGGGTTGAGGTGTTTGATGGCGCGGATGGTCGCTGCCCAGACTGAGGCGCCGCCGTCTTTCAACTCATCGCGAGCCACCGAAGTGATGACGCAGTGGCGCAGGTTCATCTTGGCGACGGCCTCGGCGACGCGGGCGGGTTCGCCGAGGTCAAGCTCGGTGGGGCGGCCGGTCTGAATCGCGCAGAAGTTACACGAGCGTGTGCAGATGTTACCCAGGATCATCACGGTGGCAGTGCCACGCGACCAGCATTCGCCGAGATTGGGACACTGCGCACTCTGGCAGACAGTGTGCAGCGAGGTGTCCTCGACGAGCTTGCGCACGGCGGCGTAGCCCGGACCGGTAGGGAGTTTGGCACGAAGCCAGGAGGGTTTGCGCGAGGTGTCTTCCATCGGATGAAAGGCGGCACTCAAAACAGTTTTAACCGCCAATGCACGCTTATGGTCGCGAATTTATTCGGCCGGGTCGCGGTTGGCACCCTGAGCTCACGCTCAAGGCCACGGAAGGCTGTGTTCGCGAAAAGTGTGTGTACGAGGCGTGAGGAGTGCGGCCTTGAGAGTGAGCTCAAGGCTGCCGTAATCCTCGCTTTAAAGCCTTTGATTATCAGCGGTTTGCTGGAGTGTTGCTGAAGCCGGGCCAGAGCTCCGCAAACTCCTTCGCCAACCGCGCTTTGACGTCAGCCAGGTCGACTTGGTGGCCGAGCTCGGCCTGCAGCGAGGTGACAGTGCCCTCGGTGGCACTGATACCGCAGGGCACGATGCCCTGGAAATGCGCGAGGTTGGGCTGCACGTTGAGCGCAAACCCGTGGTAGGCGACCCAGCGGCGCACCGCCACGCCGATGGCGGCGATCTTGCGCGTGCCCACCCAAATGCCGGTTTTGCCCTCGCGGCGCGTGGCCACCAAACCGAGGCCGCCAACAGTGTTAATCATCACCTGTTCGAGCAGCCGCAGGTATTCGTGGAGATCCTTTCGCGCGGACAGGTCGACAATCGGGTAACCCACCAGCTGGCCGGGACCATGGTAGGTGATGTCGCCGCCGCGGTTGGTTTTGACCACCTCGATGCCCTCGCGGGCAAGGTGGTCGGCGGCCCAGA
>JBIIMH010000165.1:0-5121 GCA_044338095.1 Rariglobus sp.
CGCTCTTCGGAGCGCGGCCCCGTTGAAGCAACGGCGCACGCCTTGCCGCCATCACCTCTGCCGGTCTATCCGCGCTCTTCGGAGCGCGGCCCCGTTGAAGCAACGGCGCACGCCTTGCCGCCATCACCTCTGCCGGTCTATCCGCGCTCTTCGGAGCGCGGCCCCGTTGAAGCGAAGGAGTTGGCTACGCCAGCGGGGCGGCGGTACTGGGCTAGGCGCCCCCTCCCGGAGACGAGGTGCTGGTGGTGGACGCCGCCAGCGGTACTTGTCATCCAATCGACCCCGCCGCCTTGCCCTGCGCGCCTGCCTTATCTCCCAAGCCCACTCGGAAAAACTCCGCTTCCGCGCCGAGGTGGCCCCCGCTGGCCACGCCTATGACCCACTCGGCTTCGAGTGGGGCCCCCGAGTGGGTCGCGACCGACAGGGCCGCAGCACAAGGCGATATATTTGGTGACGACTCCTGCCAGTCGGATGCACCCGACAGCGAGCCGATCTTCTGGCTGGAACCCGCCGCTGACGGCGTAGGTTTTTATCCCGACGAAGCACCCGCCGACGAGGGTGTTCAGGCTGACGCACCCCAAAGCTAGACAAGCTAGACGGCGTAAAAAACGGCTTAACGCTTCGCGCCTTGAGGCGAGCGGAGGCGCCGCCTTGCCTGCGTGGCATGAGTTGTCGCCCGGAAAAAACATCCCCCCAAATTGCTTGGAACGGTGCGTTTTCACTTGAGCCGTTCCTTCAAGCAACGAGTTTTGCAAAACCCAACCCCAAACCTGCCGGACGGATTACCGTTTCTAGGTTTTCATGCCCCCTTCACGCTGTAAACCACGTCCGGCTGAGGGTCTACAAAATCCAGTTTCCTATCAGTAAGATAACCTATCAGTCAGTCATGCACTACTCCGCCATCCCCGCGCTTCTCGTCCTCGCATTCGTCTGGACTAGCGCCTCTGCCGCTGAATTCCACGTCGCCATCACTGGCAACGACACCGCCCCGGGAACCAGGCAGCAACCGTTGCGTACCATCCAGCACGCCGCCGACCTCGCCCAACCCGGTGACACCGTCACCGTCCATGCCGGCATCTATCGTGAACGAGTCGATCCGCCACGTGGTGGCACGTCGGATGCCAAGCGCATCACCTATCAGGCCGCTCCGGGCGAGCGGGTGGAGATCCGCGGATCCGAGGTTGTGACAGGATGGACGCTGGTGAAGGATCGGGTGTGGAAGGCGATCATCCCCAATACCCTGTTCGCTGGCTTCAACCCGTTCGCTGACGAAATCTCCGGGCCGTGGTTCAATCCCGATCCCACTGCCACGAACAAGGCCAAGGTCGTCGATGACGGCACCAAGGGTGCCACCAACGCCACACAGAAGCACCACACCGGATCGGTCTACATCAACGGCCGCTGGCTGGCCGAGGCCAGGGACCTGGAGCGGGTCTTTACGCCCACGGACAAGCTCGGTTGGTGGTTCGCCGAGGTCGGCGCGGAAGCCACCACCGTCCATGCCGATTTCGGAGACCAGGATCCGAACCGCCACGAGGTCGAGGTCAATGTCCGCAAGACGGTCTTCTATCCCAGTCGCAACGGGATCGATTATTTGACCGTACGCGGCTTCATTCTGCGCGATGCAGCGACTCCCTGGGCGCCACCGACCAAGGAACAGATCGGCGTCATCGGCACCAACTGGAGCCGCGGCTGGATCATTGAGAACAACGAGATCCGCAATTCCGCCTGCACCGGCGTCACCCTCGGGAAATATCACAGCGACCGTGATGTGGAGCTGAGCTCAGGCCCTGGATACGAACAGCAGATCGTCCAGTCCCGCACCCACACCATCCCCTGGTCACGGGACCGGGTCGGGCACCATCTGGTGCGCAACAACCTCATCGAGTTCTGCGGCCAGGCCGGCGTCTGCGGCAGCCTCGGTGGCGCCTTCAGCACCATTACCGGGAATGTCATCCGCGATATCTGGATCCGTCGCCGCTTCGGTGGCATGGAGCAGGGTGGCATCAAGCTGCACGGCGGCATCGATGCGGTCATCTCCGACAACCACATCTACCGCACGCCCTTGGGCATCTGGCTCGATTGGATGGCCCAGGGGGCGCGGGTATCGCGCAACCTGCTCCACGACAATGGCCGGGATATCTTTATCGAGGCCACCCACGGCCCAACCCTGGTCGACAACAACATCATGCTGTCCGGGACCCCAGCCTTCCTGAATGCGCAGGGATCGGCCTATGTGCACAACCTGATGGTGGGACGGCTGGAGATCCATCAGCAGGACGGTCGGCACACCCCACTGTTGCAACCCTATTCCACTGCACATGTATCGAATGAGAACTTCCCGCACGGCGACGAGCGCTTCCTCAACAATTGGTTCGGTCCCGGCATCCGGATCGGCGACCTCCCCAAGCGCCGCATGCCCGACCTGCTGGCCGGCAATGCCTACGTTGGGGGGGCCACCCCGCGCGATGATGAACCGACACCGCTTGTGCTGGCCGAGAACACTGCGGATCAGGTACGGCTTGTTCAACGTGCGGATGGTTTTTTCCTGCAGATCTCCGTCGATCCCGCCCTGCCGTCCTCCGACCGCACCCGCTTGGTCACCACCGAGGTCCTTGGCCTCGCCACGCTGCCCAAGCAGGGCTACACCAACCCGGACGGCTCGCCGCTGCGCATCGACGTGGACTTCTTTGGCAAGCCACGTGATCCGCAGCATCCCACTCCGGGGCCCTTCGAAAAACCGAAGACCGGACGGATCGAATTGAAAGTGGCGGAGATACGATAGGGGCTCAGCTACCGATCTGGAATGTCCTGAGGGGCCGATGGTGGCCCCAAATGGACGCATCGATCCACTCCCTCCGGCAGGCAATGGTCAAACGACTGGTCCGGTCCCAAGTCCATGATCCGAACTGAATCGCGCCGCCTCCGCTGAAGTGTGGCATGCTTTCATTTAGTAGATCGTTCGCCGATGGCCTTGCGAGCAGCGCGGCAGGCACGCTCAACTCCCCGCTCAACAACTTTGGCAACAGCGAGTCGCGCAGGCCGGCCAGGGTGCGGGATTGGTGGAGGTTGGCGCGGATTTGGGCGAGCAGCGGCTCGACGAGTTTGTCGAACGCGGCGGTGATTTCCGACGTGGGAAAAATGCAGTCGAGCAACTTAAATGTTTCCGTCGTGATAGTGTCGAAGACGCTCCCGCGCGTGCGTTGCTTGAGCTGGGTGGTAAGCTGCGCGGGTTCGGCAAACGCCACCAAGTCCAAATCCGAGTTGGGCCGGGCCGTCCATTTCACGCGCGATCCATACGCCCACACTTCCACCCCCGGAATATAACGGGCGAGGTAAGCATGGCCAAAATTTTACAGAGCCGGCGCGCGACAAAGTGTGATGCGGTGCTTCATGAGTGGTGAGCGCGACGCGCCCCGAGGGCGCTGCGCAGTCGCGGACCAACCAAGTCGACCAGCGATGCAGACCCCTAAAGTGAATGCGACCCTTCGGTGGCGATAACCACACCGCTTTGCTCGCAGATACTCTTGGTCGCCAGCGTGATCTCCTCGCTCAATTGAAGTATGTCTAATTTCGAAATACCGGCTTCAGTGAAATCCGCTTCGCAGATGGGCCATGAGTCACTGGTGACACCAAGCCCAAATTCAGTGCTGGCCACCACTGTGCCTGTGATGCGCAAAAGCGCACACCACCGATTCACCGCTGGGTTTGCCACCGGTGCTAGATCGTGTTGTTGGTTTATTACCTCCACCAGCAGTGGATTCATGCCCCACAGGGCGAGTACGGAACCTCCGATTTCGGTGTGGCTGAGCCCAAAGGTTTCCCGCTCCCAGTTAACGACCGCCCGAATATCCGGCAAATCGGCGGCACCGGCAGGAATCTCCATTTGCAGCGCAACTCGCTGGAGCACAATCCGCCCCAAATTGTGTAGCAACCCAATCGTGTAGCCTGCCTTGTGATCCAGTCCAGCAGCGGAGGTGACAATCTCCATGCCCACCGCCATCGCAATGGAGTTGGCCTGGAGGCGATCAGCGGAGATCCGGTAAATGGGGAGGCTTTGCTCGCAGAGTTGGGCGGATACGGTGATGCAGGCGACCCGATAGGCCTGAAACGCCCCTAGCCAGGCGAGCGCTTGGTCCAGGCTGCTGACCGCCTCACTTCGCGAGTAGCAGGCGCTGTTGGCCATGCGTAATAGGCGACTGGTTATGGCGACATCCATTGAGGCCAAGCGCACGACCAGCTCCATATCCACATCGGGCTTATTAATCGCAAGGTAAAGCGCGTCGATGAGTTTGGCGGATGAAGGCAGTCTTGCGGAGGCCGCTTTAAGACAATTGAGGTCAACCTTCATGGTGTTTTCCATGTGGAAGTTAGGCGCGAAGATTTGCCGGGATCACGTCCTCCGTAGTGGCTGTAGCAATAAGGCGGGTGATCTCGCGCAGCCCCACCAACCGTAATGCCTCCTCAATGGTTTTGCAGAGGTTGCTGGTCCTGATGGGAAACACCGTGTTGGCGAACGTCACAATCTGGGTCGAGAGCACCCGGTCACTGCTCAAAATGGTCGCGACCTCCGGAATCGTGATGCGCGGGTTGCGGATGGCTTGCTTAAGCATCCCGAGCATTTCGCCTGATGCAGTCAGTGCCTCGGTTATGGCCAAGACACATCCCGCGTCGTTCGCCAGTCGTTTTGTGCCGCTTTGCGGGTTTGAGGCTGCTCCTAAATTCATGGTAAAAAGTTGTCTGCAGGAGTTTTACCTAAATCATTGATGGTTTTTTCCCCAGGGGCACCGTCTTATGCCGAGTTGATTCCCTGTGCCCCGGCCACTTTAGCGTATTTCTCGATTAAGGACATGAGGGTGTTTCCCGATGCCCAAACGGGAAAACACCCAGTCGGGTCCTAACGTGTTCTATTTTATACGTATGCGGGTGGGAAAAAAGTGGGCATTTCCTGCTGTTGGCCGTCCCGGCCAGCTTACCTCGGCTTGATCGCGAAGGAGTCTTCACTCTTCTTTCCCCATGCCTTCCGTGCGGCCCTTATCTTTCCAGCGCTATGTGGCGCTCGGCGACAGTTCGACCCTCGGGGTCGACGACCCCGCTCTCGAGGGCGGTTATCGGGGGTGG
>JBIIMH010000164.1:0-5121 GCA_044338095.1 Rariglobus sp.
GACCCTGCGCGGCTCGCTCGGCCGCCTGTTCGACTCGCGCCATTTCACCTCCACCTTTCAACAACCCGGCAACGCCTATCTCGTTCCCGGCCTGCGTACCTTCGCCTTCAATGCCGGCCTGAAAACCGACCACGTCCCCGGCCAGCCGCTGATTACCTATTACAGCCGAGGCGACTTCTTTAATTGGTAAGGGTTGCTACGCCCGTCCTCGACCCGACTTCACCTCCCTTGGATTCACCCACACCCAACTCGCGTCCTGCCCCCGCAGACCCGGAGCAGCCGATTCTGCAATTTGATCGCGATGAGCGGCTCGGGGTCGCGCTACGCGCCCGCCGAATGGTGCGTTTGGGCGTGGCCGTACCGGCGGATTTCTTCGCCCAGATTGATCGCCCCGACGCCCAAGTCACCGCCGTCATTCCGGCCCGCAACGAGGAAGCCACCATCGCCGCCGTGGTTAAAGAATGCCGGCACTACGCGGGCCAAGTGATCGTCGTCGAAGGCGGCTCGACTGATCGCACCGCAGAGGTCGCCGCCGCCGCCGGTGCCCAGGTGGTGCGTGATCACGGCTTGGGCAAAGGCGCAGCCCTTCGCCTCGCCGTCTCCCATGTCACCACCCCGATCTGCGTGTTTGTCGATGCCGACGGCTCGCATGACCCCATCGACATTCCGCTGCTGGTCGCACCGATCAAAGCCGGTACGGCAGACCACGTCACCGGCTCGCGCCTGCTGGGCGGCTCCGACGAGTTGCACGGCGGCGGCGACGAATTCCTGCGCCTGGCCGGTTCGGCCTTCATCACCTACCTGATTAACCTGCGCTACGGCGCGCGCCTGTCCGACTCGCAGAACGGCTTTCGCGCCCTGCGCACCGAGCTGTTTAAACAACTGAAACTGGGCTCGCGCCACACCACCATCGAAATGGAACTGATCATGGCCACCTTGGCCGCCGGCCGCACCTTGGCCGAGGTGCCCACCCACGAACGCCCGCGCGCTGCCGGTTATTCAAAAATCTCACTCGCCCAACCCGGCACCTGGCTCGCCTACGGCTGGAGCTTGGTGACCGGCCTGTGCCGTCGGCGCACCCGCTTGACGCTGCCTGCACTGCCCGCCGCATGAAAGCGCACTACGATGCAGTCATCGGCGTATGGGACGGCCACGACGCCGGCGCCGCCTTGGTGATCGACGGGCGGGTCGTACTCGCGCTCAACGAGGAGCGCCTGAGCGGTCGCAAGCTCGATGTCGGCCTGCCGGTGCGCGCGCTGGCCGCCATGCGGGAGGCCGCCGCCGGTCGGCGCATCGCCTGGGCGCCCACCACCTCGGACTTCGCGAAAACGCTCACCCGCACGTTCCCCTCGATGAAGGAGAACTATTACCGGTTGCGCCGCCGCCTCACTCCGCCCGGCCCGCTGCACCCGCTCACCCTTCGCGCCAAATACACCCTCACCCAGTTGCCCACGCACCCCGTGCTGCGCGGCTGGGCCCGCCGCTGGTTTGCACGCACCCTCGACGTGCCGCTCGCCGACGTTTTTCTGGTCGATCACCACGCCGCTCATGCAGCCTCCGCCGCCTTTTGGCCCACTTGGGGCACGGACGCCACCATCGTCACCCTCGACGGAATCGGCGACGGCGAATCCGGCTCGGTCTGGGCCTGGTCCGAAGCGAGCGCCTCGCTGGATAAAATCATCTCCATCCCCGGTGCCGCCTCGCTCGGGTTGTTTTTCGAGCATGTGACCAACGAGCTGCAAATGCGCCCGCTGGAAGACGAGGGCAAGGTCATGGCGCTGGCCACCTACGCAGCCGAACAGCCGGTGAGCGCCAATGTTTTTTTACCCTGGTTCTCACTCACAACCGATGCGCGCGGACTGCCGGTGTTACGCTGTGCCATCGCGCCCGCGCGTATGGCGCGGGCGGTGCGCGACGTCGTCTGGTGCACGCCTCGTGAACAGGTCTGCCGCATGGCCCAGCAAACCCTCGAACACCTCGTGCCGCGATTTTTTGGCCTGCTCGCCGCAGCGACGGGCCGGGGCGCGTTCGGCTACGCCGGCGGGGTGGCGTCCAACATCAAAGTTAACCGCCTCATTCGTGCCGTGCCCGGGGTGGAGCGCCTTGAGGTGTGCCCGGCGATGGGCGACGGCGGCCTGGCCCTCGGCGCGGCGTTGTCGATCTGGCGCCACGTCAGCGGCCGCCGCCCGATCGCATTTACCGATTTCCGCCTCGGCACCGACCGCGGCGACCTCGGGATCGACGCGGAAAAAATCGCGCGCGAAACCGGTGCCGTCTTGCAACGCCCTGCCGACATCGCCCGCGCCGCCGCCGAACGCGTCGCCGCCAACGAGATCGTCATGTGGGCGCAAGGTCGCATGGAGCTGGGTGCCCGCGCTCTGGGGGCGCGCAGCATCATTGCGCGCGCCGACAGCGTGGCCGCCCGAGACAACCTCAACCTGCGCCTCAAACGCCGCGTCTGGTTTCAACCGTTTTGCCCCACGATTTTGGCCGACGAAGCCACCGCGCTGCTGGCCGACTACCGGGGTGCGCGCGATCTGAACCGCCACATGACCACCGGCTTCGCCACCACGCCACAAGGCCGCGCCGCGCTGGCGGGCGCGATCGGCCCCGACGGCTCCTGCCGCCCGCAGATGGTGGAGTCGGATCCTGCCAACCCCTGGTGGCGTCTGCTCGTCGGCATGCGTGAACTCACCGGAGTCGGCGCGGTGATCAACACCAGTCTCAACATGCACGGTAAACCCATGGCGGACGACGCCGCCGGTGTGGTCGAAGCCTGGCTGGAAAGCGGCGTGCAACACCTTGCGCTCGGCTCGGCTTTACTCTCCAAAAAGACGCCTCCGCCTCATGCCCACACCTGATCCAGAACTCAGCGGCGCGCCGAACTCCACCGTCCAGGTGGAGCCGCCCGCGCACACGACGACACCTGCTGTCACAAAAGCCCAGGCCCGCCGCGGTGACTGGCTCTGGTACGGATTTTGCCTGCTCGCGCTGGCGGCAGCGGTGTTTTGGGCGCAACGCGTCGTCACCGAGATGACCAACGACGAACAACGCGCCATCGTGCCGGTTTCAACCGTCTGGGGCATGCACGCCTGCCTGGCGCTCGGCTTGACCGCGCTCGGTGCGCTGCTCGGGCCGTTGGGACGACTGCTCGACCGTCGCCATCTGGCGATCGGACTGGGGCTGGCGGTACTCGGCTACCTCGCCTGCGGTCTGGCACCCAAGACGACGCGCATCTTTTACGACGAGCATATTTATATGCAAATCGGCCAGACAATCGCCCACACCGGACGGGCCGAGTATGCCCGTCATGCGACCGCAGAATATGGCGATTTCAAGGTCTTCGCCGCAGCACCCAATAAGCAGCCCAACGGCCACCCCTACTTACTGTCCTGGGCTTATAAACTGGGTGGCGTCTCCGCCGAGACTTCGCACGTCACCATCCGCGCGGTCGTGGGCCTGACGGCGGCGGCGGTGTATTTCGCTTTGGTGCTGGCGCCCTTTGCCCTGCCTGCGTTCACGCCACTCGCCGCCGCCTTGGGGTTTATCTTCACCCCGCTCGTTCTGTGGTGGGGCAACAGCGTTTCGGTGGAGCCAACCACCGTCGGGACCGCCACCGCCTGTTTTCTGGCGGTCTGCCTGCACGCCCGCCTGCGCAATCTCGACACTGGCGAAAGTTCGCCGCTCACCGGCCTGCTGGTGGCGGCGACCGCTGCGTTCGCGGCGTATTTCCGCCCCGAGTCGCTGCTCATTTACCCCGTGGCGGCCAGCCTGCTGTGGGCTGCCGACCGGCGCTTTCTTGAGGACCGCGTCACCTGGGCCGCGCTGGCGCTCTCGCTGGCCCTGATCACGCCGAACCTGCTCCACCTCTGGTCGGTGCGCACCGAGGATTGGGGCGCGACCGACGGCCGCCGCTTCGACGTCGCTTTTGTGAGCAAAAACCTGGAGAGCAACGCGGGATATTTTTTCCAACAAAAATGGTATCCGCTGGCCGGATCCGTGTTGGCGCTGCTAGGGGCGGGCTGGCTGGCGGTTCGCAACCGCTGGCTGGGGTTGAGCCTGGGGCTCTGGTTCGCGATGTCGTGGGGGATTTTCGTGCTGTTTTACGCGGGCGGTTATTACTACGGCGCCAGTTCACGGTATGCCCTGGTTTCGGCCATCCCCGTGGCGCTGCTGGCGGGCATCGGCGCCGCAGCGTTGATCGCGCTGCTCCGGCCTTACCGGCTGGCGTTGTCCGCTGTCGGCGTGCTGGTCGGCTTGAACTGGCTATCGGCCATGAGCTACGTGCCGACACTTGGACGTGAATCCAACGAGGCCCGCGCCGACATCGATTTTTGCGCGGAAGTGGCGCCCACGTTGCCCACCGGCTCGCTGGTGGTTTCCATCGACCCGTGCATCTGGAACGTGCTCGGGCGAAACGCCGCGCACATCGACACGATCCAACCGGCGCTGCGCAACGAGATGCTCGCCTTGGTCAACCAGTACCCGGGCGGGATTTACCTGCACTGGGATTACTGGATGAACTGCGAGCCGCAATTCGCCGCTGTTTTGCGCAAGCTTATCGACGACACTCAGGCGACCCTGTTCGTGCGCAAGAACGCCGAAGCTGTTCAGTTCGCGCTTTTCCGCCTGGATACGCCCCACGCCCGGAAGATCTTCGGCGGCGGTGCGGTCATCCACCATAAGTCGATCACCGTCGACGAGGTCCTCGGCGGGCCTAGCGAAATTACCTCTGCAGGCTTACCCGCTGCACCCGTTACCCCCGCCGTCTCCG
The DNA here is from genome assembly GCA_044338095.1 of Rariglobus sp. Classification (GTDB taxonomy): domain Bacteria; phylum Verrucomicrobiota; class Verrucomicrobiia; order Opitutales; family Opitutaceae; genus Rariglobus. The sequence goes on from JBIIMH010000164.1 coordinate 4,775, forward strand.
GCGGAGAACCCACGCCATGAGTGGAGTGTATTCCTGGAGCCGTTTCGCTGTTCGCACTCTGGCGGCTGCAGCCGGGCACGAAGGCGCACCGACAAAGCTGATCTTTGTCGTCACCAAACGCTGCCACTCGCGCTGCGTGTACTGCGATATCTGGAAGGTCAAAGACACCCCCGGCGGCCTCGACAACGAACTCTCGCTCGCCGAGGTCCGCTCGCTCGCGCAGGCCAACCCGTTTTTGCAATGGATCGACTTCACGGGCGGCGAGCCCACCGATCGCGCCGATTTCGTTGAGGTCATCCGGGCCTTCGCCGAAGCCTGCCCCGACCTGCTGCTGGTGCATTTCCCCA
>JBIIMH010000166.1:0-5102 GCA_044338095.1 Rariglobus sp.
CGACTCAACCCGTAGCCCCCTGATCCCCGCCCCCCTCCAACTCGTTCTCCTACTCATTCTCTTTCAGTTCTCCGCTCCTCCCCGCCCGCGCCTCCAATCCGCTAAGAAATCGAAGGAGAAAGAGTATGAGTAAGAGAACGAGAATGAGTCGAAACGCCCCACCCCCGATGCACCCGACCACTCCCCCGCTTTCGGCCCCTCCTTCGATTGCCCACGGCCCGCTTCTGAACGCGCCCCCAGGCCGCCTCGTCAGCTTGGCCGATACCCTCCTCCACGCGGCGGAAAACCACCCGGACCACGGCGTGAGTTACGTGAGTGCCGATGGCCGCGAACAACGGCAAACCTACCCCCAGTTGCTCGACGACGCCCGTCGCATCCTTGCCGGCCTACGCGGACTCGGTCTCACCCCCGGTGCCCGGATCCTTTTTCAACTCGATCATAACCCGGACTTCGTGCCCGCCTTGTGGGCGGCAATGCTCGGCGGCTTTGTCCCGGTGCCACTGTCGATTCCGCCCAGTTATGACGAGGACAACGCCGCTTTGGCCAAGTTGCACAACGCCTGCGAAATGCTCGGCCAACCCCTCATCCTCACCTCCACGCTCCTGCAACCGCACCTGGCCCGTTGCATTAAAGCCCGCTCCCATCCCGCGCCCTCGCCCACTCCCGCAATCGCCGCGCTTGAAACCCTGCGCACCCAGCCGCCCACCACCACCGTTCACCACCCCCAGCCCGACGACCTCGCGCTGCTTCTGCTCACCTCCGGCAGCACCGGCCGTCCCAAGGCGGTTCAACTCAGCCACCGCAACATCCTCTGCCGCTCGGCCGCCACCGCGCAGCACAACCAGTTCGGAGCCGACGAGGTGTCGCTCAACTGGATGCCACTCGACCACGTCGGCGGGCTGGTGATGTTTCACGTCCATGATGTGTTTGTCGGCTGCAACCAGCTCCAAGTCCGCCCCGACTACGTGTTGTCCGACCCGTTGCGCTGGCTCGACCTGATCGAACGCCACCGGGTCTCGCTCACCTGGGCGCCGAACTTCGCCTTCGGCCTGGTCAACGCGCAGCTCGAAACCGCCCAAAAGCGCCGCTGGGACCTGCGTTCGCTGCGCTTCATCCTCAACGGCGGCGAGGCCATCGTCAGCCCGACCGCCCGACGGTTTTTGAAAACCTTGAGCGCCCACGGCCTGCCCGCCACCGCCATGCACCCAGCCTGGGGCATGTCGGAAACCGCCTCCGGCGTCACCTTCTCGGAATCCTTCACGCTCAACCAAACCGCTGACTGCGATGCTTTTGTCGCGGTAGGTCGGCCGATCCCAGGCACCTCGGTGCGCATCGTGGATCGCGGCGATGCGCCAGTTGAGGAAGGCCAGACCGGCAGCTTACAGGTCAAAGGCCTGTCGATCACCGCCGGCTACCTCGACCACCCCGCGTTGAACCACGAAGCGTTCACCGCCGACGGCTGGTTCAAGACCGGCGACCAGGGCGTGCTGCGCGACGGCCAACTGGCGATCACCGGCCGCGAAAAGGACGTGATCATCATCTACGGCGCCAATTTCTACAGTCATGAGATCGAAGCGGTGGTCGAAGGCGTGGACGGCGTGGAGGTCTCGTTCACCGCAGCCTGCGGGGTGCGCACGGACGGCCACGACACCGACCAACTGGTGATTTTTTACTGCCCGCGTCCGGAGGTGCGCGACCGCTCCGCGCTCGAAAAATCCATCCGCCAGGCGGTTTTAGGCCAATGCGGCATCAATCCCGATTTCATCGTGGCGCTGACCACACCGCAGATCCCCAAAACCGCGATCGGTAAGATCCAGCGCACTCAGCTCAAAAAGGCCTTCGAGGCCAGCCCACTTTCGGCGGCCGAGCGGCTGCCCGAGCCCCGTCCCAACGGGTTGTACCGCAAAACCTGGCGGCACGCCCCGCCCCGGCCACCCAGTAACCACGCAAACCCTCCCCCCCAACACCACTGGGTTTTTCTCGACCGGGCCGGCGCCCTGCGTCCCCTGGTCACCGCGCTGCGCGCCCTGCGCCACCACACCGTCGTGGTGATCGAGGCCGGTGCTGTCTTTGGCCGGACCCCCCTCGGAGACCACTTTCACCTCTCGCCTCGCTCGGCCCATGACCACTTCAAACTGGTGACTGAGTTGATCTCCCGCCACGGCTGCCCGCACCACATCACTTACGCCTGGACCCTCGACCGGATCACCGACGCCCAGCCAAAAACCGCCGACGAACTGGCGCGAGACGCCGCCCTCACGCTCGAACCTCTGCTACGGCTGTCCCAGGCGCTTGCCGAAATCGAGCCTGGCGATACCCGCTGCACGTTGCGCGTCATCGCAGCCGAAGCACAGGCCGTCCATGCCGCAGAACCCGTCCGCTTGGCGCTGGCCCAACTACCCGGCTGGCTGCGCTCGCTGCCCGAAGAAATCCCCTGGCTGGCCGCCTCGTTGATCGACTTGCCCGGCGGCGAAATCCCCGCGCACCGCGACGCCCTTTTTCAGGAAATCAACGGCGCAAACGGACACCCTGCGCACGAAATAGTCTGGCGTGGCAACGAGCGCCGCATCGCCCAACTCGAAGCGGTCCCGGCCCATCTTCCGGTCGGACCGCTGCCGCTTAAAACCGGCGGCTGTTACCTGATCAGCGGCGGGCTGGGCGGCATCGGTTTAGAACTAACGCGCCACCTCATTGACCACCAAGCCGCCCGCGTTGTGGTGGTCGGCCGGTCCGCGCGCATGGCCACAGAAATCGCCGCGCTGAACCCGCCGGCAGGACAGTCGAACTCTGCCGACGGCGAACTCATTTACGAAGTCGCCGACGTCACCGATCTCGCCGCGATGACTGCCGTGGCAGCGCGGGCCCAGGCCCGTTGGGGCGTGCCCTTTGACGGCGTTTTTCACCTGGCTGGCGTGTACGCACCCGCCGCCTTGAACGAGGAAACCACCGCGACCCTCGCCGCCGCCACCCACCCGAAATTGGGCGGCGCCTGGACCTTGTTTCAGTTGGTTAAAAACCGGCCGGGGACCCTGTTCGTCAATTTCTCGTCGGTCCTCGGCTACTTTGGCGGCTACCGGCATAGCAGTTATGCGGCGGCCAACAGCGCCCTTGACGGCTTCGCCCACGAACTCCGGCGACACGGGCTGCGCGGGTTTTCGCTCGGTTGGTGCCCGTGGCGCGACCGCGGCATGAACCGCGGGTTGGACAACCAGGCGGCCACCCGCGCCCAGGGGTTTTGCGAAATCGAACCGGCCGCCGGTCTCGCCGCGCTGGAGTTTGCCCTGCGCTGCGACGAACCGTTTTTGCTCGTCGGGCTAGACGGGGAAAACCCGCGCATCCGCCGCGAACTCGGGATCGATGTTGCCGCCGCATCCGCCCCCGCCCGCAGCGCGCCCGCGGAACGTATCGCGCCCCGGACTCCCACCGAAAAATCCCTGGCTCGGCTTTGGTCGGACGTGCTCAAACGCCCGGAGCTCGGGGTGCACGACAACTTTTTCGAGCTCGGCGGTAAATCGCTACAGGCCGCGCGGTTATTCGCCCGCATCGACGAGGTTTTCGGCCAAAAACTGCCACTGGCCACGTTGTTCAAAGCCCCGACGATCGCCGCTCTCGCCGCCCGAATCGACGCCCACACCCCAGCTGCGTCGGCGCTTTGCCGGATCGACGGAATGCAGACAAGCGGGCTGCTGCCGCCGCTGTTTTGTGTGCCGGGCGGAGCCAGCGACAACATTGTATTTCGCGAGTTGTCCGCGCTGCTGCCCGCCGACCAGCCGCTTTACGGGCTGCAAGCCGCCGGACTCGACGCCACCGCCGTTGATTCCGAACTGGTGGAAATCGAGGCCATCGCCGGGAGTTTTCTGCGCGAAATTCGGGCGATCCAACCGCGCGGGCCCTACTTTTTGGCCGGTCACTGTTTTGGCGGCTTGTTGATCTACGAAGTCGCCCAAATCCTGGTGGCCCAAGGCGAGCAGGTCCGCTTCCTCGGCCTGATCGAGTCGATGGTCGGCACCACCCTGCCGACCGACCTCAAAATCAGCCTGCGCGACAAACTCGCCTACCACTGGGGGCTGATGCGCCACCGCCCGCTGACGGGGAAATTCGGCTACCTCGCGGCGCGGGTCATCGGTTACCGGGCGGCCAAGGAATCCCGCCGGCGGCTCCGTGAATCGTTCGGCCGGGTCCACGAACTCCACCGCCGCTACCACCTGAAACCGTACCCGGGGAAACTCACCCTGTTGATGGCGGCCGACTCGTTTTTCACCAGCCGTCCCGACCGGGACCCGCGGCTATTTTGGCAAAAGATGGCCGGTGCCGGCGCCCAGGTGATCCACGTCGCCGGCGATCACGACACCCTGCTCCAACGCCCACACGTACACGACCTGGCCGAAAAACTCACCCGCTGTCTGGCCCGCGCCCGCGGCGAAACACCTTTGACGATTCCCACGCCATGACGACCACCACCCCCGAAACCAGCGCCCCTTCCCGCCACTCGCTCAGCCTTGGACCTGCGCTCACCGCCGCCCCGGCCCGACTGCGCTCGCTAGCCACCGCCCTGCGCCACGCGGCGGACCACTCGCCCGAACTCGGCGTGCGTTACCTCGAAGCGGATGGAACGGACCTGTTTCAAAGCTACCCGGAGTTGCTCACTGCGGCCGCGCGGCTTTTGGGAGGCCTGCGCGCGGCCGGGCTGCGACCGGGCGACAAAGTGATTTTCCAACTTCAGCTGAATGCCGATTTCGTGCCCGCGTTCTGGGCCTGCGTTCTCGGAGGATTGGTTCCGGTACCGATCTCGATTCCGCCGGGTTTCGACGCCCCCAACAGCACCCTCGCCAAACTTAAAAACGCCTGGTCGCTGCTGGGCGCTCCGCTCGTGCTCGCCGGCGACGCCCTGGTGGCAGGGCTCAACGGCTTCGCTCGCCGCGAGGGGCTGGCGAGCTTTCGGGTTCTGGCGATTTCGCCCCTGCGCCAGGCCGCTCCGGCGCGCGACTGGCATGAACCCCAGCCCAACGACCTCGCGCTGCTGCTGCTGACTTCCGGCAGCACCGGCCAACCCAAGGGCGTCCAACTCACCCACCACAACCTGCTCGCACGCTCCGCCGCCA
>JBIIMH010000167.1:0-5100 GCA_044338095.1 Rariglobus sp.
ACTCATTCAAATAAATGCATCCCAGCAGTTGTCGGACCTTCGCATACCTCCAGGCAATAAACTGGAGGCACTGAAGGGTGACCGTAAGGGGCAATATTCAATTAGAATAAATGACCAATGGCGCATTTGCTTTAATTGGGTCGGTGGTGACGCCACCCAAGTCGAAATTGAAGACTACCATTAATATGAAACACCTCCCGCTACTTTTTTCTGGAGAAGTTCTTCTTGAGGACTTCCTCAAGCCCATGGGAATTTCTTCTTACCGCCTAGCCAAGGACATTGGCGTTCCACTCTCAAGAATTTCATCAATTATAAATGGGAAGAGGGGCATCACCGCAGATACCGGGTTACGGCTTGATCGCTATTTTGGATTATCTGAAGGTTATTGGCTTCGAGTCCAGATTGCTTGTGACATTCGAGCAGCTAAAAGGAGAATTGGCCGAGAGCTTGATCACATCACCCCCCGCGAAGCGATTGCAGCCTAGGGTGCTAAGAGCTGGGAGCTAGGAGCTAAGAGCTCTGATTGGTGCCCACGAAATACGCCAAATTACACGAAAAGCGGCCGTAGGAAACCGGAGTTTTTTTAACCGCGAAGTACACGAAGGGGCACGAAGATTCGGTTTTTTTAACTTAGCGTGACTTGGCGTTCTTCGCGGTTAACATATGTATTAATTCAGTATTTTGAACGCGAAGTCGATCCATAGGCTCGCGAAGTAGAGCGGGTTGCCCACGGAATACACTGAATACACGGAAGAATCGGCACCCTGCAGTTACATGATTTTTTTCCGCGAAACTCACGTAATGACACGAAATGCGGCAGTAGCAAACCGGATTTTTTTAACCGCGAAGTCGATCCGAAGGCTCGCGAAGTTTGAAGTTTTTACACACATCAGGTCCAGCCAAAGTTTTGTTCCCTTGTCTTTTAACTAGGCGTAATAATTAAGGGGCGAGCGGTGACTTTATCGGCCAGACCGTAGCTGCGGGTTCCTGGATAGATTACCCAGAGTTCGTCCAATACTAGGTCGGTTAATGATATTTCCATCGAACGGGTCAACTTCGGTGCGTCGGCCCGCTTAAACTCCACGCCGATGCGGCGACCTTTTTTGATCATTAATAGATCAAGCTCACTGCCGCTGTGTACGGCATAAAAGTAAACCTCGTCCGGCGCCTCCGCGCGGATGAGCTCTTCCAACGCAAATCCTTCCCAGGATGCGCCGGACTTGGGGTGGGTTAATAATTCCATGCCGGTGCTGACCCCCAATAGGGTGTGCAGCAGTCCGGTGTCGCGGAAATACAACTTGGGGGTTTTAACCAGGCGTTTGCCCAAGTTATTGTGCCATGGCAGGAGTCTGCGCACCATAAACGTTTGCTCCAGGGCATCCAAATAAGTGCGGGCGGTATTCGGGGCCACCCCCAACGAGGCGGCGATTTCGGAACCATTCCAAAGCTGTCCGTGGTAGTGAGACAGCATCAGCCAGAAACGGCGCATCAGGGCGGGCGAAAGGCCAAAGCCCAGCGCCGCCAAGTCACGCTCCAAGAAGGTGCCAATAAAATGCTTGCGCCAAACGGTGCTGTCATCGTCGCTCGCCGCTAAATAGGCGCGGGGGAAGCCACCGCGTAGCCAGAGGGTTTCTTGAGCTGGGGGGCCGACCTCGCTGATGTCAAAGCCGCGCATTTCGATGATTTCCACCCGCCCAGCCAGCGACTCGGAGGATTGTCGGGCCAGTTCAGGGGAAGCGCTCCCTAAAATCAAAAAGTGGGTGTCTTTTTCTGACCGATCGGCCAGCACCCGCAGGACCGGAAACAGTCCTGGTTGGCGCTGGGCTTCATCGATCACCACCAGTCCCTTAAGGTGCCGCAGTGCGGTGAGGGGATTTTCCATCAAGGAAGCGACCACTGGGTCCTCTAGGTCGAAATACTGAGGATGATCGACTGGGAGAAACCGACGGGCTAGACTGGTTTTTCCGCATTGGCGCGGCCCTAAAAGCGCGACAATTGGACTCCTCGCCAAGGCCCGTTCTACGGCGCTGTGGTAGCTGGGGCGGTCGATCATGGTTGAAATCATGCAACCGTGTTGCTGATTTTCAAGTTTGAATGGGGTGGCACGGTGTGTTTCCCACGAAAATCACGAACGGACACGAATCGAGGCAGGAGAACCACGGAGTTTTAACCATTGATGGGTAATTATATCCACTTATTAGGAGGACGATACACGTGCGTCGGATTTGTTAGCCGCGAAGTACTCGAAGGGGGCGAGGTCGATCCTAATTCAGTTATTGCCCACAGAACACACTGAATACACGGAAGAAACGGCAGTCTGAATAGACGTTTTGAATCACTTGTGGGCACTGATGGACACTCATTATCGGATCTAATCACTACCCAGTTGCTGCGGCAGTCGGTTTAACTGCGTTTGCGTTAAAAATTGGCCGTTCGTATATGTTCTTGGCAGGAGGCCTTGGAGGTGGTCGTCAACGCGACCACCTCCGTTACTCGATCTCTCGCTGTTTGCGCGCGGACTCAGAGGTTGGCAATGATGGCGTCGGCCATCGCCTTGGTGCCGACGATGGGCTTGCCGAAGGCGATGTCGCCGGTGCGAACGCCGTCGGTGGCGACGGTCTTACGAACGGCTTTTTCGATCCGACTCGCAATGGCGTCCAGTCCGAAGCTGTAACGCAACATCAGCGCAACCGAGAGTACCTGCGCGCAGGGGTTGGCAATGCCTTTGCCTGCGATGTCCGGCGCGGTGCCTCCCGCGGGCTCAAACAGGCCGTAGGGCAAACCGAGCGAGTTTTTGCCCGTCCCGAGCGAGGCCGAGGACAACATGCCGAGCGAGCCGCAGATGACCGCCATCTCGTCAGAGAGGATGTCGCCGAACATGTTTTCGGTGAACAATACGTCGAACTGGTTCGGATCGCGGGCGAGCTGCATCGCGGCGTTGTCCACGTACATGTGGCTGAGGGCGATGTCCGGGTGGTGTTTGGCGAAATAGGCGGTGACAACCTTGCGCCACAGCACGGAGGTTTCCAGTACGTTGGCCTTGTCGACCGAACACACTTTGCGGCCGCGGGCCTTGGCGGTGACGGCGGCCACCTCGGCGATGCGCTCGATCTCGGAGGTTTTGTAAACCATCGTGTCGACGGCCTGCTCTTCGCCGTTGGCGAGCAGCGTGGTGGTCTTCGGCAGACCGAAATAAATGCCGCCGGTCAACTCGCGGATGCAGACGATGTCGATGCCGTTGGGGATGCGCTCGGTCTTGAGCGGCGAGGCGTCGGTCAAGTCGGAGTAAAGCAGGCCGGGGCGGATGTTGGCGAACAGGTTGAAGGCCTTGCGCAGGGGCAGGAGGGCGGCGCGCTCGGGCTGTTCCTTGGGCGGGAGTTTTTCCCACTTCGGGCCGCCGACCGAGCCGAAGAGGATGGCGTCGGCCTGTTGGCAGATTGCCAGAGTGGAGTCGGGCAGGGCCTTGCCGTGGTTGTCGATACCAGCACCGCCGACATCGGCGATTTGGTAGGAAAGGGTCAGTTTTTCCTGTTTTGCGACGTGGTCGAGCACGCGCAGGGCCTCGGTCATGACCTCGGGCCCGATGTAGTCTCCAGGAAGAACGGCGAATTTAAGGGTCGGCATAAAGGGGGACGACTAAGCAAGGGCGACGCGTCGCTGGCAAGTGGCGAAGTGCGGGCACCTACACAGCAGGCTGTTTCGACGTAGGCTTAGCCGATGATTCGGGGCTTAACCAACCGAATTGGGCTTCGCGCAGGGTTCAGCCCGGAGCCCGATTTGGTCCGTACAGCTGGAGTTAACTCGTGGGGCCTTTTTGTTTCGCTGAGCTGAGGTCGATGCGGTAAAATCGCGATCCCCTCAGGTCACCTGAATCCAGCCCCGCGGCTTCAATTTTTGGGTTTAGCAGGGAAAATACAGCCGCAGCCCTTGCCGCAACAATCCCGACGACGAATGGCGATGTGCCTCCGGCCGAACCAAAAAACACAGCCGATAAACACCACGGGAATTGATATAAGCCAGAGCCAGTTCACGGGGCGAAACCAAACAGGGGACAGTCCAATGGCAACCATTGAGATTAACGCCGTGAAAAAAAAGCGCTTACGCCCATTAACAAGGGGGGGCTTGATTCTTCCCCTGCGCTACGGGTGTACGCTGGCCGCCGCGACCGGCTTGCGCAGTTTAAAGGGGGTAGTGTTGGTTCTACTTGGTTACTTATTGAGGACGGGTATTGGTGATGATTTTCTTCGATCAATGTCGCTCTGTCGAGCGGCGTGACGTTGCTGGAGTTGGCGGATGACTTCCGTTGCCGTGCGGGGCCGCCGAGGCAGATAAAAGGCCAGCAACTCGACCATGTCCCTGGCGGACAGCAGGGGGAGCTCGGCGCTTAGTAACACGCGCTGTTTGAGCAAGAAGAGTTGGGCCAGGCAGACCAATGCCTGGTGATGGTGCCAGCCGGTCCATCCGCGCACTTCGTATTGAGTCATGCCCAGTTCGCTTTTCGCATCCTGGAAGCCGCGCTCGATCCAATGTCGCTGGGCCTGCATGTAGGCCATTCGCTCCCACGCGGTTTGTGCATCGCAATTGGACGGGGAGTATTTGAAGGCACCGTCAGCGTCCTGCCTTAAGATCAACCAGCGGGAGCGGGCGCAGACTGACTCACCGTCGCATTGCCAAACACGGGCGGCCCACACCCGGGCGTGAAGCCGGCCTTTGGTTGAGACGCGTAACTCGATGGAGCGGGCTTGCGCCTCAAACCGGGCTTCGGTCAAGGCGGCTACCGTAAGGGCTGCGACGGGAGTTTGGGCGCGTGGTTTTTGAGCCTTGCGGCCCCGACCTTGCGGCGCGGTGGCAACCGGCACAGCCGGCGCCGGATCCTCGGTCCACACCCTCATGGTGCGGGCGACGTCATTAAAAACATAGAGCCAAGATCCTCCAAAGCATTGTTAAAGTGGTGGTTGTTACCATAAACTTGGTTCCACGACGTTTTCGGTGGGTGCCCCTCCGGGACCGACCAGCCTTCGCCCAGCCTGAATACATTCGAGTTTCACCACATGTGATTGCCTCGATTTAGTGGACAAAGACATCCGCATTACACCGTAG
>JBIIMH010000168.1:0-5096 GCA_044338095.1 Rariglobus sp.
TTTATAGTGGGGTAAGTATTCGCCGGATTCAAGGGGCATCGAAGTGGGGCTGGGGTGAGTGATATTTGAAGCTATTGTGCAATCGGGTCATTGGGCGAGCATACCCTTGGTTTGGGTAATGCGTTCGAGGGAGGAGTGAACACGTCCAAGCGCTTGTTTTTTCTGATTGACACGCATGATGAGGCATGAATGATGGCAAGCGCAGTCAGTTCTGCGCGCCAATCTCGTACTTTTCTTTCGCATCGGTGCTTTTGCGCCCCTATGTGATTTGGAGGAACCAAGATCGGTGAGTTAACCCCGCTGAGTTGCTACTTATATTTTATGAAAATCCCTCATTCCGAGTTTCTCCTCACTGACGAGGATTGGATGTTTGAACGCCTTGAACGCTGGCTGGTCGTGCTGCGCGCTTCACTTCATGGCGCGCGCCAACCGCTGCAGGTGGAGATATCCCGGGTCCGCTCCGAGGTCGAGCGGCCCTTCTCCGCTCCCAAAAACTTTGAACCCATCGCGCTCGGCGCGGAGTGGGGGCAGGCGTGGGATTATGCGTGGCTGCGTTTCATCGGCACGATCCCGGCCGACTGGAAGGGTCAGCCGGTCGATGCGTTGATCGACTTGGAAGGCGAGGTTAGCGTGTTCACACTCTCGGGCGAAATCACCCGGCGTCTGACCTGGGGCAGCGCGTTCGGCGTGCCCTGCCAGGTCGAGGACATCGCGCTTACGCCGGCTTGTGACGGGGGGGAGCCCATCACGGTGCTCGTGCAGGCGTGGGCGAGCAGCATCGTCGGCGTGGACCAACCTGCCGATCCGCTTCCGGACGATCCGCTCAAGGACGGCTTACACCGGGCGCGCATCAAGACCGCCCACCTAGCGGTTGCCCGACCCGAGGCCAGGCGCTTGCTGTGGGATGCGGAGGTGGTGCTCGGCCTGGCCCGCGAGATGCCCGCGTTCAGCGCGCGCCGGGCAAAGGCGCTGCAGGCGTTGATGGACGCGTGCATCCTCTGGCAGGACAATCCCGAGCGTTCGATGGTTGCCCGCGCACGCCTTCAGCCCGAGCTGGCCCGCCCGGCGACTTCCTCGAGCCTAGAGGCAGTTGCGGTTGGCCATGCGCACATCGATACCGGCTGGCTGTGGCGCGTGGACGACTCGATTGGCAAATGTGCCCGTACGTTTGCCAGCCAAATAGAGCTGATTGAGAAATATCCGACCTATCGGTTCGGGGCGTCCTCGGCGCAGCACTACGCCTTCGTTAAAGAGCACCACCCCGACCTGCACCGTCGCATCCAAGCCGCTGTAAAAGCCGGTCGATGGGAATTGCAAGGCGGCATGTGGATCGAGCCGGACACCAACCTGCCCTCAGGCGAGGCATTGATCCGTCAGTTGCTGTATGGCCAGCAGTTCTTCCGCCGCGAGTTTGGCCAGGAATGCACGGTGGCATGGCTACCCGATGTGTTCGGTTTGAGCGCGGCTCTTCCGCAGATCCTTGCCCGGTCGGGCATCCGGTACCTGCTGACCAAGAAACCTCATTGGGGCCGTACCAACCGCTACCCGGACACTGCTTTCCGCTGGGCAGGACACGACGGGTCGGAGATCATCGCGCATCTGCTGCCGCAGGCGCGCGACTACAATGGTTTGATGCGCGTGCAGGACATGGTGGCCGCTGAACGCGGCTTTGCTGAAAAGGCGCGGTTTGACCGCTTCGTTTACACCGTTGGCATTGGCGACGGAGGCGGCGGTCCTTCCGAGCTACACGTAGAGCGCGCGCTGCGCCTGGCCTCGCTTGAAGGCGTACCACGGGTGCGCTTTGGTGCATCCGACGAGGTTTTTGCCCAGTTCGAGGCCGGCCGCGACCAGCTCAAGCGGCGGCGCGGCGACCTTTATGTGGAAGGCCATCGCGGTACTTACACCACCCAAGCCCGGCTTAAACGCGACAATCGCAAGCTCGAGATCCTGCTGGGCCAGATCGAGCAGCTCTATTGTTATCTTCCGACTGTGCAGTATCCGGGCCAGCACTTCGCCCGGCTTTGGCAGACCGTGCTCCTGCACCAATTTCACGATATCCTGCCTGGATCCGGTATCCGTCGCGTGATTGAGGACGCGGAGGCGGGCAACACGCAGGTTTTTGCCGAACTGGCCGACTTGCAGACCCGTTTCGCCGATGGCCTGCCCGCCCGTGCGGGGACCCTTTCGCTGCTCAACACCCTCGGTCATCCGTGGACCGGATCGGTCACATCCGATTCACTGCTGGTGAGGGCGGATGGGCGGCCGGCCGGTTGCGCTCAACGCGAGCCCGATGGGCGCGTGATCACCCAGGTCACGCTACCGGCCCTATGCTTTACTCCGCTCGTGACTTCCGCAGTCGCCGCCGAACCGGTTCGCACGCTGCTTGAGCCGGTTTTGGAGAACGAGCACCTGCGGTGCGCGTTCAACGCCGCCGGAGAGCTGGTCTCGGTTTTCGACAAGCACGCGGGACGCGAGTGCTTCGCGCCTGGCGCGCCCGGCAATCGCCTTTCCCTTTACGTTGACCGCCCGATCGACTGGGACGCGTGGGACATCGACCCGCTTTACCGACAGGAATGCGTGGCCACCGCCGAGTCGGCGGGTCCGTGGTTGGGCTGGGCCGGTCCCGCCCGCAGCGTGCTGGTCTTCACCCTTCGTATCGGCGGGTCCACGCTCACGCAGCGATGCGTGCTCGCGGCCGACGCCCGCCGGGTAGACTTCGAGACCGAGGTCGTCTGGTCGGAGCGCCACAAAATGCTGCGCGTGGGCTTCGCTTATCCCGGTCTGGGCACCGTGTCGCGCTGCGAAATCCAGCATGGCTTCTTCGATCGGCCGACTCATCAGAATACATCGTATGAGCAGGCCTGCTTCGAGGTGCCCTGCCACCGCTACGCCTGCTTGCTCGGCCAGGACGGTGGCCTGGCTGTGCTCAACGACTCGAAGTATGGCGTGCGCATCGAGGAGAATCTGGTGGAGCTGGCCTTGCTTCGTTCCTCGACCCATCCCGACCACTCCGCCGACCTCGGCACGCATCGATTCACCTATTCCTATCGTCCGCTCGCCACCAAGGCCGAGGCGCTTGACCTGCCGGCCGAGGCAGCCTGCCTCAATGTCGCGCCCCTGCGCCTCGACGGGAAGGACGCGTCTACGCTGACCCCGCCGGTCGCGCTTACCGCCAAAGGCGTGGCGGTCGATGCGATCAAACGCGCCGAGGGCGGCTCGGCGCTGGTCCTGCGCTTGGTGAACGTGAGCGGCGAGGGCGGCTCGGTCACCTTGCCCGAAGGCCAGCGGTGGCGCGCAGCCGACATGATGGAGCGGCCGCTCACCCCCACCGCTCCCATCGAGGGGGCCGTTAGCCTGCGGCCTTTTGAGGTTGTCACTTTGCTGCGTGACGTCGGCTAAATTCTGCCGAAGGGCGAGACGACCTGTTAATCCAGGTCGTCTCTTTTTTTATTAATACACGCGATTGTGTATCCCATTGGAGCTGAAGTTGGGTTGATCCAAAAAAAGATGCGTCTTCCGACAATTAACAGGGGGGTACGGCTGCTCGTAAGTTAGAAGGCTTAGCGGAGTTGCAATTTTTTCTCCACGACGCGGCTGGCGTCGGCGTAACGGGCAGCGAGCGCGGGGTCACGCAGGTCCTCGTTAAAACTCGGGATCATCGCCTTCATGCGGGATTGCCCCTCGGGCGTGGCGAGCAGTTGGGGGAAACAAGTCTGAACAACTTCGAGCACGATGTGTACGCACACCGATGCGCCCGGCGAGGCACCCAGCAGCGCGGAAATCGTCCGCTTCTCGTCGGTGATGACCTCTGTGCCGTAATGCACGATGCCGGCTTCGCCATCGGTTTTCTTGATCGCCTGCACGCGGATGCCGCCGTCGATCAGTTTCCAATCCGCTTTCTTCGCTCCGGGGTAAAAGACGTGGAGCACCTTCATGCGGTCGTCCATCGACTGCGTGCCTTGCTGCACCAGGTAGCGGATAAGATCGAGGTTCTTGGCGCCAATTTTGAGTAGCGTCGCGATGTTGTGCGCACGGAAGGAACTCGGCAAATCGGTCCAACTGCCGGCGCGGTGCAGGAATTTTGTAGTCCAGGAAGCGAAAGGGCCGAAGAGCAACGTCTGCTTGCCGTCGAGTACGCGTGTGTCGAGGTGTGGCACCGCCATGGTGGGTGCCGCGTCGAGCGGCTGGCCGTAAACCTTGGCTTTGTGGCGGGCAACGATTTCGGGTTTGTCGCAGACGAGCCATTGGCCGCCGATGGGAAAGGCGCCGAGGCCACGGCTTTCGGCCACGCCCGCTTTTTGCAGAAGTAGCAAACTGCCACCGCCGGCACCGACAAAAACAAACTTGGCCGAGGTGTGGTGAACCGAACCGCTGTGCACGTCTTTCACCGCAACATCCCAACCTGCTGCGGTGCGGTTGAGGTTAACCACGCGCTGGCCTGCAGAGACCGCACAGCGCGGCTGGCGCGCGAGCCAAGCGAGGAGTTTGCGCGAGACGACGCCGAAATCGACGTCGGTGCCGCTGTCCATTTTGGTCGCGGCGATGGGCACCTGGGCACGTTCTTCGGTGAGCAGCGGAGACCAGCGAGCGATCTCGGCGCGGTCGGTGGAAAACTCCATCGAGCTAAAAAACGGATGTGCCTTCATCGCGGCGTGGCGGGCGCGCAGGAAGTTCACCATTTTTTCGCCGTGCACAAAACTCAGATGCGGGACCGGGCGGATAAAATCGCGCGGTTTGTCGATCATGCCCTCGGTCACCGCGTAAGACCAAAACTGCTTGGTGCGCTCGAACTGCGCGAAGATTTTTATGGCGTTGGACACATCCACCTCGCCGGCTGCGTTCTGGTCGGGCGTGTAGCTGAGTTCGCAGATGCCGGCGTGGCCGGTGCCGGCGTTGTTCCAACCGTGGGAGCTTTCCTGCGCCAGCTCGGTCGTGGCCTCGTAAACCTGAATGGCCAGCGAGGGGTCGAGGCGCTTGAGCAGCGCACCGAGATTGGCGGACATGACGCCGCTGCCGATGATGATGACATCGGGCGAATTAAGGTGCGCAGAGGCAGCGGACATGGGCGACGGGGGGTTAAAGCGGGCTAAGAAGTT
>JBIIMH010000458.1:0-5076 GCA_044338095.1 Rariglobus sp.
TCCTGTAGCAGCGTTGGCCGTCCCTGGCCATTTGGCCCATCTTGATTGCGAAGACGTGCCTAGTTCGACTTGCCTGCGACGTCCCAGCTGGCGCGGCCACCGTAGAGCGTGAAGCGCATGCCTTGGATCGTGGCTCCGGCCAGGCCGACCGAGCTGGCGGGCACTTCCAACCGGACCCATTGGCCGAGCGTGGGCAGCGGGCCCGCCGGGAATTGGCTCGCGGTGCCGTTGGTGCCCCAGGGGATCAAGTTGGCGCCCCAATAGGCGCGGTGCGCGCTGTTCCCCGTGCTGTCCGTCCACATCAGCATGACCGTCGACGGCGGATTGGCCGGATCGAGATAAACGTAGGCAAACAGCTTGTCGGTGGTGCCGACCACCAACGTGGCGGTCGCGGAATCAAACCCGTGGCCGTGGATGCCGGCGGCCACGTTGCTCTGGTGCACCGCCGGGGCGGAGTAGGGCGTCGGGTTGCTGGTCACCCAGGTCCAGGCGTCGCCGCCGTCGGCACTGGCCACCGCCCCCGTGGGCAGGGCCCCATTGACCCAGTTCACCACGGCACTGTTGGCGGTGAAACTGGCCGCACCGAAGACGCGGCGGCCGTCCGGCCAGTTGATCTCCACCTCGACCCACTGGGTGCCGTTGTTCTTGGGAACGAAGGCGTAGGTGGGACCGAAGGCGGGCTGCTGGTCGCGGCCCTCCCAGACGATGCGGGCGGTGCTCAGGTCCATCCCGGGGGTTGCCACGCTCAGGGTGGTGACCGCGCCTAGGGCCACCACGCCGGTGGGCACGGTGATCACGGCGGTGCCGGAGGTCCATGGGGTGGACTTGGCTGTGGTTTGACCCACTAGCGCGCTGGCCGATAGGAGGCTGCGGGCCTGATTCAGGGTGACGAACTCGGTGGTGACATTCCAGGTGTCGGACCAGCGGTCATAGAACGGGTAGGGCGCGGTGGTGGCGCCGTCCGAGGGGTACGTGAGCGTGCCCAGTTCGTTGGCATAAAGGGCGAGGTAATCAAAACCGCCCTGGATGTTGCCGATGGGAATGCCCGTGGGGGCCAGTTGGCGGGCGTCGCCGCGGGCAAACTGGTTAACCACCGTGTGCTGACGTTTGAGGCCAAGGCCGGTCACGCAGGACGCGTTCACGGGGTTGGTGCCGCCCTCGTAGTTCATGTTGCTCACGATCGCGTCGAGGTATTCCGGCTTGGGGTTGAGCTGGTAGGCCACAGCCATGTCGGCGGCCTGGTCCATCGAGAAGTACCAGCCGGCAGCCCGGTAGGCTTTAGTCTCGGAGGGGAAGGCGGAGCCGTAGGCGCTCTGGGTCGTGGACAGGAGCGCTTTGTCGGCGGCACCCATGATCTCGGTGTTGCACTTGGCGAGGTAGGCGGCGTCGAGCTGGCTGGCGGCCAGGCGGCCGGAGCGGGCGGCGAAGGCGTAGCTGCGGATGGCGTTGCCATAGGACTCATACATGCGGATCCAGTTCCAGCGGTAGGTCGTAGTGGTGTTGGGATTCGGGAACCAGGCGAAGAGCTGCTGCTGGTATTTCACGTCACCGGTGGCCAGATACATCTCGCAGGCGGCCCAAGCCAATTCGTCCATGTGCCCGAACTCGTCGCCGTAGAAGGTGATCTTCTGGTAGGAGCCGGCCAAGCCGTTCTTGGCGATTGCGTTCATCAGGAAGGTCCAACCGAGCTGGGCCTTTTGCAGGTAGAGCGCGGCGGTTGCCGGGTAGGCCTGCTTGAACTTGGGCGAGGAGGCACACTGGGCGAGGGCGGCTACGCAGGCGGCGGTGGCGGAGGTGTTTTTCGGCCAGACCACCTGGGTGTCGCCGGGCGCGGTGCCGGAGAGGCCACCTTCGTATTCACGGGTCTTGGGATAGACGATGAAGTAGAAACCGCCGTCGGCGTCCTGGAGCTTAGCCACGAAGTCGGCCTCCTGTTTGGCTTCCTGCAGGATGTCGCTGATGCCGTCGCCACTCTCGGGGATGCCGAGATTGTCGAGGTTGCCCGAGGGCATGTTGTCGGCGGTGAACATCAGGAGGTGGGTGAGCAAAGCCACGTCAATGGTGTACTTGCTGTAATCGCCGGCGTCATGGTGACCGCCGGAGACGTCGATCGTGCCCTTGTTGACGAACGGATAGAGCTGGGAGGCTTCCGAGGACAACTGGGGCGCGGTCTGGTGGGCACTGGGCGCACTCTTGGAGGCGATGGTCGTCCAGGTGAAGGCGTAGGAGGACTGCGGCGAGGGCACTTCGGCTTTGGCCACGTGACAGGCTTCGTGGGTGAAGCGGGTGAAGGGCAGGGCGTTGGATTTGCCGCAGCGTTGATGATACAGGCCGAGGGCGTAGGTGCGCGCCCAGTTCATGGCGATGCCGTCATTGATCAGGAACGGCAGCGAGGCGCCCAGGCCGGGGACCAACAGGTAATATTCGCCGGGCGTGGTCAGGGCGCTGAAGTCGGCCTGGAGCACGTTCTGGTAGGGCAGCGGCGAATAGGTGTAACCGACATCGCGGCGCGCGGTCAGCGTGCCCTGGTAGGCGGTCGCCCCGGTGGCGGCGTTTTTGATGGTGAAACTGGTCAGGCCGGCTGACGGAAGCTCGCCGAGGTTGCCCAGGTAATAACCCACCATGGCCTTCTTGGGGAAGGTAGGCACATAGCCTTCCTGGTTGACGTGGATCGCCGGGCTGTAGCGCAGCGGGTCGGTCGTAACCGCGTACTTTTCGGTCGCTGGCCAGAGCTGGGCGCTGGGGTTGGTCACGACGACCGACTGGCCCTCGGCGATCGGGGTGGCCAACTGGAGGTAGATCGCGTTGTCGATACGCAGGTCGCGCACATCGAGGTCGGCGGAGAAGGCGCGGCGTTTGAAGCCCACCGAGAGCACGGAAACCGCTTGGCCGTTGACGGTCACGGCGAACTGGCTGGTCGCCGGGGCGGTGAGCACGCCGGAGGAGTTAACGAAGTTCCATGTCGTTACCGTGGCGGGGTCCGGGGCCTTGGTGGTGAGCTTGCGCAGCTCCAGATAAGTCGGCGAAAGCACGCGCAGGGCCTGCTCGCCCACCTTCGGCATGATCAGCCCGGTGTAGTCCATCTCGTTAGGCACGACTGGCGTCGGCACCGGGTTGGGCGTCGGCGTGGGCGGCGGCGGGGTGACGACGACCTGGGCTATGGTCACGGTGGCGGAGGTGGCGCTGCCCAGGGTGTAGGCGGCGTTACTCGCCAGGGTCAGCACGATCGTCTCCGGGTTGGCGTTGGTGCTGTTGGCGATCGCCTGCAGCGTCAGCGTGGTGGTGGCGGAACCGGCGGGAATCGTGACCGAGACCGGCATGGTGGTACCGTTGGCGAGGCGGTAGTCGGTGAGCGCGACGGCGGTGCCGCCGAGGGTGTAGTTAACCGTCAACGCGGCGGTGGTGGCGCCCGTGCGGCTGAAGGTCAGCGTGGCGGTGTCGGTGGTGCCGATGGCGGCCGAGGCGTCGGTCGCGGTCACGGTGACCGTGGGCAGCGTGGGTGTGGGCGGCGGCGTGGTCGGTGGCGTGGGTGCGGTGGCCAGCAGGGTGATCGTGGCCGTGCTCGGGGCGCCTAAGGTGTAGGCGGAGTTGGCCGACAGGGTGAAGATCGCCGTGGCCGGGTTGGCGCCCGTGGAGTTAGCCCGGGCCATGATCGTCATGGTGGTCGAGGCGGCGCCGGCGGGGATGGTAACGGTGACCGGCATGTCGCCTTGGATACGGCAGTAGTCGTTCCATTTCACAGCGGTGCCGCCGAGGGTGTAGTTAACCGTCAGGGCTGCGGTGGTGGCGCCGGTGCGGGCGAAGGTCAGCACTGCGTAATCGGTGGTGCCGATGACGGCGGTGGCGTCGGTGGCCGTGACGGTCAGGATCGGCAGACCGGTGGGCGTGGGCGTAGGGTTGGGGGCGGGAACGGCTGCCGCGATCGTGATCGTGGCAACGGTCGTGCTGCCAAGGGTGTAGCTCGTACTCGGGGCGAGGGTGAAGCGCGCGGTCTGCGGATTGGCGTTGGTGCTATTGGCGAGCGCCTGGATCGTCAGCGCGGTGGAACTGGCGCCGGCGGGAATCGTTACCGTAACCGGCATCGTGCCCGTGGGCAGGCGGTAGTCAGTTAACGCCACAGCGGTGCCGCCGAGGGTATAGTTAACCGTCAATGCAGCTGTCGTGGCGCCGTTTCGAGTGAACAGCAGCGTGCCGGTGTCCGTGGTGCCGATGGTTGCCGACGGATCAGTTGCGCTGAGTGTGACCACCGGCAGCGTTGAGGGCGGTGGCGGTGGTGCACCCGTTGCCAACAGCGTGATCGTGGCGGACTTTTGAGGGCCCACGATGTAGGCCGAGTTGGCGGCGAGGGTGAAGATCGCCGTTTGCGGATTGGCCCCGGTGGTGTTGGCCCGGGCCATGATCGTCATGACCGTGGAGGCGGCGCCGGCGGGGATGGTGACCGCGACGGGCATGTCGCCCTGGATTCGGCAGTAGTCGTTCCACTTCACGGCGGTCCCGCCGAGGGTGTAGTTGACGGTTAACGCGCTGGCCGTTGATCCGGTGCGAGTGAAAGTGAGCTTGGCGTAGTCGGTGGTGCCGATGACGGCGGAGGCGTCGGTGGCGACCACGTTGACGGTGGGCTGTGCGGAGGCGCTGGAGGTGAAACCGGCGGTGATGACAAGGGAGGCAGCCATGACTAGCCACCTCGGGAGACGTATGAAGGGATTCATTGCTCAACCTTAGCGGGTTTGAATCCGCGCGAATGTCGGAGCATCTCCGATTCCTTTGTCGGTGTCTGTCCGACAAGCCCACCCCATGGCTGGAGGCCTTCATATTTGCGCCAGCGTAAACGCATTCTGCCTGGGTGAACCGCGATTACTCGCCGGCCCCTTGGCATTACTTTGGGAAATGCGCGCAGATGGGCCGCGCGCAAATCGGCAGGCGCATTTTGCGTGCGCGTAACGGCCGCGGAGTGGGCCGGGCCGCCCACTTCCCCCTTGCCCGGGCTTGCGCCAGGCGAACACACTTCGCGCCGATGTCCCAGTCGTTTGCCCGTATCGTCTTTGCGGTCACGGCGGTTTTTTTCGCCGCCTTCTT
>JBIIMH010000169.1:0-5074 GCA_044338095.1 Rariglobus sp.
AATCCTGCCCTGGTATCCTACCTGCGCGCCAATTCCGGTTATCACGTGGCCCAGCACGGGTGTTTTCACGACTGCTTTGAGTTTGATCGTGTCGACCAGAAGGCCGCGACGCATCTGATGGAGCGAGGGGCCCGCCGGTTGCACGAGGCCGGGTTTGAGCGACCGCACGCCTTTGTTGCGCCGCACGACCGGTTTTCGCGCTCCGGCTTGGCGGCGGCGGCGCGGCGCTTTGAGGTGGTTTCAACCGGGTGGTTCGAATTAGGGCGGCAACCTCGGGCCTGGTGGCCGCATTATGCCTGGAAGAAGGCCCGCCGTGCCCCGCATTGGCAGGTCGGCAGGACGACCTTGCTTTCCCATCCCGGTTGCCTGCTCTCGCGCGCTCGCGCCCCGGAGACGATCTTGCCGGCGATTCGCCGTCAGGTCGAAGGGCAGCGCTTAACCGTGCTGGTGACGCACTGGTGGGAGTATTTCGACGCCGGCCAGCCCGTGTCCGCCTTCATCGATGCGCTCCATGAAACGGCCGACTACCTGGCGAACACTCCGAACATACGGGTCATTTCGTTTGGCGAGTTGGCTCGGGGCGCAGCCCCGCTGAGTTGAACCTGTATGGAGCTAATCAGCGGTTGTGGGCACAATGACGCGGGACGTTGAGGCGGCGGATGAAGGCGGGATTTAATGACTCTAAAAAACTTAACTTATGCGCGCACTTTTCGCCCTTTTTCTCTCGTTTCTCCAGGCGTTGTGTTCGTTGCGATTTGGTGGCGAGTCGCCGCCCGAGGTGATTGAGAACACGCCGGTTTGGCATCATATTCCTGTGGATGATGTGACGCGGCTTTTGGATGTAAATCCAGCTCAGGGGCTGACGGCCGAAGAGGTTCGCAGGCGGCAGGGGCGTTTTGGGCCCAATCAGGTTCGCGTGCGCCGGGGCAAGTCGCGGTTGAGCACCTTTATCGAGCAGTTTAACCAGCCGCTCATTTACGTGCTGCTGGCGGCAGTCGGGCTCACTGCGTACATGGGGGAAACGACCGACTCGGCTGTTATTTTCGGGGTGGTACTGGTGAATGCGGTGGTCGGCTATATTCAGGAGGCGAAGGCCGGTAAAGCCATTGAGGCGCTGGCCCGCATGGTGATCACCGAGGCGACGGTGCGCCGCGACGGGCGCCGCCAACGATTGCCTTCGGTTGAACTCGTGCCCGGTGACGTGGTGCTCCTGCAGCCCGGCGACCGCGTGCCCGCCGATCTTCGCCTGCTGCACGTGCGCAATCTTCATGTCGACGAGTCCGCCCTCACCGGCGAATCCCTGCCGGTGGCCAAACACCCGGACCCGCTCGAGCGAAAAAACTTAGCCTACGCCGGCACACTGGTCTCCAGCGGCCAAGCCGAATGCGTGGTGTGGGCCATCGGCGACCAGACCGAAACGGGCAAGATCGCACAACTGATCTCCGAAGCCGTCGAGTTATCCACCCCGTTGACCCGTAAAATCGCGCAGTTTAACCGCATGGCTTTGATCGGGATTCTGGGGCTGGCCGCGGTGATGATTGGGGTGGGGTTGTTGCGCGGCGACAAGCCCTCGGCACTGTTCATGCCTGCGGTGGCGTTTGCGGTTGGTGCGATCCCCGAGGGGCTGCCGGCGGCTGTAACCATCGTGTTGGCCATCGGTGTGTCGCGCATGGCGCGCCGGCAGGTGATCATTCGCAAACTGCCCGCCGTCGAAACCCTCGGCAGCACCACGGTGATCTGCTCGGATAAAACCGGAACGCTCACCGAAAACCAGATGACGGTGCGCGATATTTTTGCCGGCGGTAAATCCTACGCCGTCACCGGTACCGGTTACGAGACGAAGGGCGAACTGCGTTGGGACGGGGGCGCGCTGGAGTTGCGCCACCATTCCGCGCTCGCCGAGTGCCTATTGGCCGGGGTGCTGTGCAACGATTCGCAAATCGTGGTCGATGGCGACGGATTGCGGGTTCAGGGTGATCCCACCGAAGCCGCCTTGCTCGTCGCCGGGGCAAAGGGGGGCCTGGTGCATGCCGACGTTCATCGCGTTTCCCCGCTCATCGACACCATTCCCTTCGAGTCGGGGCACATGTTCCGCGCCACCTTGCATCAGGCTCGTGTCGGGCGGATGATTTACAAAGTCGGGGCGCTCGAACGCTTGCTGGAACGGTGCACGGACGCGCTCGGCGATAACGACATACGAGTCGCGTTGGACAGGCCCGCAGTTCATCACGCCGCCGAGGCGATGGCGGCCCGGGGCCTGCGGGTGGTTGCCCTGGCCCGCCGAGCGGTGGGGGGCGACCACGACCGGCTGGAGCACGCCCATGTGGCTGCTGGGATGACCTTTCTGGGGTTGCAGGGCATGATCGATCCACCGCGCGCAGCGGCCATCGCCGCCGTGCGCCAGTGCCAGAGTGCAGGCATCGCCGTTAAAATGATCACCGGCGATCACTTGGTGACCGCCCGTGCAATCGCCGAGCAGATCGGGCTGAAGGGGCGCGTCGAGCACGGCTGCCTGGTGGCGCTGACGGGTGGGGAACTGGCGCAGATTCCCGACGATGAGTTGCCTGCCGTTGCGGACCGCACCGCCGTTTTTGCGCGCGTGGACCCGGCGCAAAAACTCCGCCTGGTGAAGGCGCTGCAGGCCAAAGGCCACGTGGTTGCGATGACGGGCGATGGGGTCAACGACGCGCCGGCCCTCAAGCAGGCCGACATCGGCGTGGCCATGGGCATCACCGGCACCGATGTGGCGAAGGGGGCGGCGGCGATGATTTTGTTGGATGACAACTTTGCCTCGATTGCCGCCGCCGTGGAGGAAGGGCGAGGGGTGTTTGATAATTTAACCAAGTTCATCGTCTGGACGCTGCCGACCAACGTGGGTGAAGCGCTGGTGTTACTCGTGGCAATGCTCGTCGGCACCACCCTGCCAGCCCTGCCTGTGCAGTTTCTTTGGGTTAACTTAACGACTGCGATTCTGCTCGGGCTGATGTTGGTGTTTGAGCCCAGGGAGCCTGACCTGATGGATCGCCCGCCGAGGGATCCCCGAATGCCCTTGTTTACCAGAGAATTGATGCAACGTTCGGCGCTGGTTGCGGCAATTATGGTGATCGGTGCTTTTTGGCTTTTTCGCCTGGAGCTGCGAGGCGTCGGTGGGTCGGAAGCCTCTGCGCGCACGGTAGTGGTCAACGTCATCGTTTTGGTGGAGGTCGCGTATTTGTTTAGCTGCCGATCGCTGCACCGTTCGTTTTTTTCGATCGGCTGGTTTACCAACCGCTGGGCGGTGCTGGGCTCGGTGGCGATGATCGGTGCGCAACTGCTGTTCACCTACGCGCCGATCATGAACCGGTTGTTTCACACCGCGCCGATCACGGCGATTTCGTGGCTGCGCATCGTGGCGGTTGCCGTCGTGGCGCTGGTTGCGGTGGAAATCGAAAAAGCGCTTCGCTACGGTTGGGGCCGAAACAGGGCCGCGAAGTAGCGCGTTCTTTGGGGGCCGCGCCCTTGGAGAGACTAACACAACGCCGGTTTAGTTTGAGGTTTTATCGGATTGCGGCCGGGGGGATTCCGGTTGTTTTTGCTGGGATATGAAACTGCACGTGTTGCCCTCCGGGCCGATTGAAACGAACGCCTTTTTGCTGACCGATTCCGCCCGAGGTGAAGCGGTTTTGATCGATGCTCCTGGGGCGATTTGGGACTTGGTTGAACCCATTTTGGCTAAGGAAAAATGCCGCCTGGTGGAGCTTTGGCTCACCCATGGGCATTGGGATCACACGCAGGATGCCGCCAAAGTGGTGCGGGCAAGCGGAGCCAAGACGCGCGGCCACCTTGCCGATAAAGCGATGTTTGAGACACCCCAAATGATGTCGGCGTTTTTGAGCGGGCGCATCAAATTAGAGCCCTTGCCGATCGATCATTGGGTGGCCCAAGGCGACCGTTTCGAGGCGCTCGGGCGAACCGTCGAGGTGCGTCATGTCCCGGGCCATTGCCCTGGCAATGTCCTGTTTTATTTCCCCAAGGACGCGGCTGTGTTTGTGGGCGACGCCCTCTTTGCAGGCAGCATCGGCCGCACCGACTTCCCCGGCTGCGGGCTTGAGATTTTACTCAACTCCATACGCACGCAGATTTATACGCTGCCGGATACGACCGCCGTGTATCCGGGGCATGGATCCGCCACCACCGTGGGGACGGAAAAACGCACCAACCCGCACGTACGCGGCTAAGTTTGGCCGCAGGAATTTGAGTGGTTCCAGCTGCTGTATTCGCCCCCACACATTCACACGTCCCAATGACGAGTATACTTAACATCGACGAGTTTTTCATGCTCCGCGCGCTGAGCGTGGCGCGGCAGGCGTGGGGGTGCACGCATCCCAATCCGCTGGTGGGCGCGGTGATCGTCGAGAACGGCCAGGTGGTGGCCGAGGGCTTTCATGCGCAGGACGGAGGTCCCCATGCCGAGCGCGTGGCGTTGGCCGCGTTGGGTCGCCCCCCGGCCCCCGGGGCAACCTTGTATGTCACCCTGGAGCCGTGCTCGACCCATGGCCGCACCGGGGCGTGTTGCGACGCCATTCGCGCCGCCGGGATTCGCCGCGTGGTGGTGGGCGCGACCGATCCTAACCCGGCCCACGCGGGGCAGGGTTTTGAGGTGCTTCGAGCGGCAGGTGTTGAGGTTATAACCGGCGTCATGGCAGCCGAATGCGCGGACCTGAATTTAATTTTCAACCACACGATTGTGACGGGTGGGCCGTTGTTGGCGGCGAAGGTGGCGAGTACCCTCGATGGTAAGATCGCCTGCAGGTCAGGGGAGTCGAAGTGGATAACCGGCGATGCGGCGCGGGCCGATGTGCATCATTGGCGCCGGTATTTCCCCGCAATCGCAGCTGGGGCGATGACCGTTTTGAAGGACAATCCCCGTCTGACGGCCCGCGCGCCCGATGGCTCGATTTGGTGCCCCCTGCGTTTTGTATTCGACGGGCTTTTGCGCACGGTGAGCAACGCCCACCTGCCGCATGTTTATACCGACGAGCATCGGGCGCGTACCATCGTTGTGACTACGCCCCATGGCGGCATGGGCTACGTT
>JBIIMH010000170.1:0-5036 GCA_044338095.1 Rariglobus sp.
GTTTTCCAAGGTGGCCTGGATTTTTAGCAGGTTGCCGGAAACGGTGGCCTGGTTGACCGAGTTAACCCGCACGGTTCGCGCGAGGGTGTTGTCGGTAACCACGCGTTTGTCGGACACGAAGTCGGGAGTGGCCTGGGATTGGGCGCGCTCAACGGTGTTCACGTTGGTCGCGCAGCCGGGCAGAGCGACGAGCGCAGCGGCGGCCAAAAGGCTGGAGACGAGAAGACGGGGATGGGTGTTCATTTGAGGAGAAATTGGGAGACGAACAGGGGCGAGGAAGCGGAAATGCTTTTGACGTAGACCACGTTCACCGAGCCCGGGTCCAATGTAATCGTGCGCGTCTGGCCACCGGCGGAAACCGTGATTTGGCGGTCTGCCGGGGTGGCGAGGCGGGCGTACTGGAACTCCTTGGGAATGGTGATCCAAGTGCGGGTGTCAGCGATGTTGGTGGAGGCGTTGAGCCCGGTCATGACCACCGCACCGGCGAAACCAAGCAGGGGATTTTGGTCGTCGAGCTGCTTTTGCACAACCGCCTGCATAATCGCCTTGGTGGCGGTGGTGATGAGAGTTTTCGTCAGGATGGTGGGCCACTCGTTTTTGAAGTCATTGGCCACCACACTGTCCATGCTGGCCACCGTGGCGGTGGAGAGCGACTGGCCGCCGCCGCTCACGGTGAGCGCGGGCAGGAAGTTGGAGTTGTATTCAAGACGTGGGAACGCGGCGCCGACGTAGGCGAGTTTGCTGGTAACGATGAACGTCGGGATGTCGATGCGGAGCTGGTCGCGGACGGGGCCGGTGCCGGTTTCGAAGATCACGTAGGTGATCGACTCCGGGGCTTTGCCCTCGGCGGCAGCGGCGCCGAGAGCGGCGTCGGCGGCGACGTAGGGGTTTTCGGGGACGAGGCCGGCGAGGCGTTCGAAGGACTTGCGGCCGCGCTCCCAGTCGGCGCCGTTTTCACCGCGAATCGAGAAGAACAGCCCGTCGAGGAAAACGGCGAAGGGGTTCACGTAGTCGCCGTAAGCCTTCATGTTAGCCGTGGAGGCGGCGAGCGCGGCGGACAGCGCGGGGCCGGTGGCGGGATCAGCCTGGGCCTTGTCGACGTCGTAAGCGGCCTTCTGGCCCTTTTCGTCTTGGACTTCGCCGGCGCGGGCCTTGGCTGCCTGCTCCTGGGCCTCGGCGATGTGCTTTTGGTTGAGTTCGACAGCGTCGCGCTGGCGCTGGAGCGCACGGTTCAACTCGACGCGGGCAGCGTCGGGTTGGCCGATCTGCAAATAGTTAAGCGCGTTGTAGGTGCTAAGGAGAACCTTGTCGTAGGCGCGGCCCCGATACGGGATGTTGGCCTGATTGGTAACTAAAGCGAAGGCCTCGCTGCCCACTTTGATTTTGGCCTGTTCCTCCCAGTAAACGATGCGCTCATCGGCCTGGCCGAAGGCGGCGAGAGAACGCTTGGCGTAAGCGTTGCTGATTTCGACCGGGGTAGGCGCAGGCGGAATGGGGGCAGATGGATCCTTGGGTGCAACGATTACGGGTGGAGGAAGCTGGGAGACGTCGGCGAGGGCTGCGGTGCGCAGGACTGCGCCCTGTTCGAGTCGCCAGAGCAGCTCGTCTTTGCCGCCTGCCTTGGCGGCGGCCTCGCGGTCGGCCTCGGCCACGGCAGAAGCGATGTTGGCCCCGCGAAAGACACTGGCGAGATCCTCGGCTTTCTTCTGGTAGGTTTGGCAACCGGAGAGCAGCAGCAGCGCTGAGGCGAGAGGAGCGAGGCGGCCAAGGGCGGGAGTCATGCGAATGGAAGTAAGTCGGAGAGAATGAATGGTGCGGGCCCGGCCAGCAGTCGGGCCCGCATCCGGAGTGGTTGCTTATTCTTCGGTCGGCTCGACGACGTCGTCCTTCAGGCGGACCAGCGCGAGCTTGTCGATGCCGGTGTCTTCGATGATCTCGGCCTGCGAGTTCTGCGGGGTAACACGGCTGACTTTGACCTTGCCGACCAGAACCTCTTCGCGGGTTTTGTCACCGGTGTCCGGATCGACCAGCTCGTCGCCGAGGATGAAGACTTCCCACACTTGGCCGACCTTGATGCCGGAGGTGTCGTTGCGGTTAATGGTCACGACCTTGTCGCGCTTGGCGAGGACCCGGGCGGGGAAAATCGCGTCGGCCACACGGGAGGCGATTTTCTGCGCCATCTCACGGGTGATGTCGGTGAGCAGGATGTCACTGGACTCGCCGTTTTTACCCACGGTGTTTTCGGAGAGCTGGTCGGCCTGGCGGCGCGAGACCTGGAAGTTGGTGCTGGCGATGGCGCGCTGGGTGGCGACCTCGGTGATCTTGGCCACCGCAGACATCTCGATGACGCGGGCGGTGACCGTCTTGCCCAGGGAGGCGAGGCGGCGGGTTTCGACGCGGTCGTTAAAACCGTCGATGCGGATGGTCAGCAGGTAGTCGGCTTGGTTGAACTGGAAAACCGTGCCGGCGGCGGCGGATTCCTTGGCGAGGGCATCGGCGTCGGAGCGCTCCAGAACCTCGAAGCGTTTGGTGCTGAGCACGCGGTCATAGACCTGGGAATCGAGTGCCTCGATCACACTGGCGAGGGAGAGGCCAACGCCCTGGCCGACCATACGGGCCTTAACCGAGTCGGTTGCGGCGATCTTGGTGATGGCGATTTTTTTCTTGGCGGGCGGAGAAGCGGGGGCGGCCGGAGCGGCGTCTTGGGCAAACAGGGCGCCGGTGAGCGCAACGCCGAGGAGAAGCAGGGAGGCGAGACGGAGAGATTTCATTACGGGAAAAAGCGGGAGTTGAGTGTGGTTAAAAACGGAGCGAATGAAGGCTGCGAGGCTTTGCTTGTCGGCTTAGAAGGGGAAAATCGAGCGCCCCGAGCGGTCTGCGGCGTCCTTGCGCAAGGCGTTACCACGGTCGCTGGACTCGTTAAGTACAGTGATGGCGGGGGCGTCCGTGGTGTTCACCTTAAAGCCACTTTGTTCGAGCATCTTGGCCTTGCCCTCCAAGACCTTGACCTCGGCGTCGGTGAGTTTGGCGCCGTTTTTCAGGTCGTTGAGGAAGGTCGTGGAGTCCTTCCAGCGGGCGTAGCCCTCGGCGCTGAGTTCGAGAGCGACGGTGAGCGATTGGCCGGCCATAAAGTTAACGGTGCGCTCGTAGGGTTTGAAGCCGGCGCGGGTGATGCGGAGTTTGCTCAGGCCGGGGCGCACGGTGAGTTTACCGGGGGCGGTGCCCACCGCGATGCCATCGACCTCGACGGTGGCGGCGAGCGTGGAGACCTTCAGCTTGCTCTCGGAAATGGCGACGGTGTTTTCTACGCCGATACGGATGTCCGGAATGGTGAGATCGGCAGCCTCGGTTTGAAGCGTGATGGTGACAAGATTGGCCGCTGCGGGGGCCGTGATACGCCCGCTGTCGATGCGCGACTTCAGTGAGGCGGCGACTTTGACGGAGGCCTGGTCGAGTAACTCATCGAGGCTGTCGGTGCCGCCTTGAATGGCGTTGGGTGCCTGCTGAACGATGGTGGACACCTTGACGGTGTCGGAGGCGAGACTCGCGCCGGACTGGCCATCGAGGATCTTGTAGGTGAGGCGCACGGTGCGGGTCTCGTTGACGGCCTTGACGCCATAGGCGTCGATGGCGCGCACTTGGACGTCGTAGCTGGCCAGGGTAACCTGCAGGAGGTAATCGGCACCCAGGGTTTGGGCAAGGCGCAGGGCCGAGGTGTTCTGGGCGAGAGCGGTGTCGAGGGCGTTGGCGGAACCGGGCGCATCGATCTTGGCCACGGCATGGGAGGAGGTTTCGCGACTGATGACCCCGACGCCCAGATCGGTAACCCGGGAGGTGACGTAGTCCTCGAGGGACTGGAGCTTGGGTTCGCCCACCGGGCCCGCGCGGTTGGCGACGAAGATGGCGGCTTTATAGGTTTTGGAGACGATCTCGCGCTCCTTGGCGGTGGTGGTCGTGACTTTTTCGGTCACCGTTTTGCCGTCCTTAACGTAGGTGCGGGTCTCAACCGAGGTCGTTGGTTCAGCAACCTCGCGGTCAACGGTGACCGTTGATTGGGCAAAAGACGGTGTAATCGACGCGTAAAGCGCGAGACCGAGCAGGGCTGCGAGCGAGAAAAGCAAGCGGGTGGGTTTCATGTAAAAAGAAGAGGCCGGCTATGATTGGCAGAGCTTGGACGCCTTGCGCAGCCAAAAGTGGCACTATTTTTTTAACCATCAGAGACGCGGCAATGGGGCATGCGCCTACACCTTGCAAATGCCGCTTTGCAAACACGCCGGCACCGGACATGTGTAATGACATATTTTTTTACGGCATGACTACCCCACGCTCACTCCGACTGCGTCTCAGCCTCGCCCTTGGTCTTTATGGCTCCGCGCTGCTCGCTCCCGCCAGCTTCGCCCTGACCTCAAGCGAGGTCGAATCACTCACCACCAAGGCGGCCCGAGGCAACGCCATTGCCCAATACACCCTCGGGCTGGCCTTGGCCGATCCCCGCGAACCCGCCTACGAACCCGCCCAGGCCTATGTCTGGCTGAGCCTCGCCAGCCTCAACGGCACGACCAGTAAGGCTCTTTCAACCCTCACCCAACAGTTGAGCCCGGCCGATCTCGCCGAGGGCAAACGCCGCCTTGAGGCAGCCATTGCCGACCCGCTCAGTCCGGCAATCTCACCGATCAGTCCCAGTGCGGAAGCGAACGCCACCTCCCCGGTGATTTCGAACGCCCCCGCCCCTGCAGCCGACCCCGACAAACTAGGCATCGAGCTTGCCGCCGCCCGAAAGGAAAAAGAACTGGTCAAGGCCGAGCTCAACGCCCAACTGGCCGACACGCGCAAACGCATCGCCATTGCTGAGGCGGCACTTAAAAGCAAAGACCGCGAGATCACCCTGCTGAGCGCACGCCTCACCGACCTCAACCGCACCCTCGCCGGTGGCGGGCCCCCCCCCCCCCCCCCCCCCCCCCCCCCCCCCCCCCCCCCCCCCCCCCCCCCCCCCCCGGGTGGGGGGCCCCCCACCCCGCAAGCTGACAAAAAACCCC
>JBIIMH010000171.1:0-5008 GCA_044338095.1 Rariglobus sp.
GGAAGGAGCGTCCCGAGTTCATTGTGCTATTGGATCATTTACCCGGGCGCCCCGGGCGTCGGCTTTTTGACAGCTATGCAACGTGGTTTAACGAATTGTATGAGTGGATCCCAAGGGCGCAAACCGATGATCGGATCGGCCAATGTGAGGTTGAGCCAGGAGTGTGGGTGGGTCTGCGGGCACGCGTTAGCCCTTCCGCCCGTTTCATTCCTCCATGCTGGCTGGGCGACCATGTGGCGATCAACCGCGAGGCGGTGATCGGGCCTGGAGCAATTATTGAACCTGGTGCCATTGTGGCTGAGGGGGCGCAAATTACCCAAAGCATCATTGGTGCAGCCACCTTCGTTGGCGCGCAGATCAAGATCGAGGACTCGATCGCAAGTCGCCACACGTTGGTCAACTGGTCCACCAATTCCATTCTGCGCGTTCCGGATGCCTGCTGGCTGAGCTCGCTGCGCGGTCCGCTCCGTGCCCAGCGCCCGGCGTCAATCCACGGTGCCATGAACATTCAATCCGACGGCAACAAACTACATGTTTCACATTTAGGTGAACTGAGCGCGGTAAACGCTACCCCGTTTATTGACGCCATTCGCGAGACCCTCACTACCGCCGCTTCAATAATCGAGGTCGATCTCACTGGCACTGAGTTTATTGACAGCTGCGGGTTGGCCACCCTTTGCAGCCTCCACCGTATCACCAGCGCACTGGGAATCCGGTTACGCTTACTTCACCCCGGCCCCCCGATCCAGCAGTTGCTCAGATTGACCCAACTGTACGAATTTTTCGACATCGACGGTTGCGTCGAAGCGCCCAAAGGAAATCCAAACTCAATGAGCCTCCGAGCATCTCCCCTGATCAATCCGGAGTCGCCTCATTGCCCGGCATGATTTGGGGCATGGGAAGTAACTGGAGTGTTAAGCAAAAGATGCTTGAGCGCACGCTCAACGGCACCGTTCGGGTGCCCCCTTGTTCGGCATCTGTACCTAGTGGCTCAAGTGGTTAAGATTTTAGGCGGCACGGCGGTTTTTTACAGCCCACAAAAAAGGACAATACCTGGCGGGGCCCCATCGTGTCTGGTAAGTCTTATTTGAGTTTGCCTTGAGCACTTCGTCGGGCAGTTTTCTTGAACCCCTATGAGCCGTGCCGAAGCCCTTTTTCCTGCGTCGGATCCTGCGCGTGACGCCGTTTTGGTGGTCGACGACGAAGTTCCGTTGCTCGAGGTATTTGCCGAGGCGCTCGGCACCCGTTTTGAGGTGACAACAGCGACTTCGGCCCGAGAGGCTGAGTTTATTCTGCGCAAAAAAAAATTCAAGGTGGTCATCGCTGATCACCTAATGCCAGGGGGCAACGGCATGAGTTTTCTTGTCCGCGCTCGCGAGGAATACCCGCACATGCAGCGTGTGTTGGTAACCGGTTACATGAAGCCCGAAATGCTGTTGCGCAGCGTTAACGAAGCGGCGCTTTTTCGCTACCTATTAAAACCGGTCGCCGTAATGGAACTGGTTTCTGTAGTAACAGATGCAGCAAAACTCCACGATGCCGTGAAGTCGATCGGGGCCTCAGGCGCAACCTGATCGGGACTTAAGTCGGCAAACATTAAATACTGCGGGTGGCAGTGTAATGTGCGTTAAAATACGCGGTCACTTTTCGTCGATTTTCACGGAGGCACCAGCCGCAGCTCCGTGCTCAGCCCACCGGACCACGGTGACGCGCACCACCGTCTTGCCGTTACGGGTCGCATCGACCACTTGGAGAACCGGGGAGTCGGCGGAGGATACGGATCGGCGGGGTGGCGCCCGCCATCGCGGCGGCAAACCCGGCCATAGCCTCGGCCTCGGGTAGCACGGTGTAAATCATCCCGCAACTCCCCTGCCATTCCGCCAACTCCTCGCCATGATTGACGTAATAGCGGGTGATTCCAGCAGCATGGTGCTGGTGATGACCTTGCCCAGGCCGAGACGGGTGCAGCCGAGGACCGGGTTGCCATCGCCTTCGCGGGCCCAAACCTCGGCAAGGGTAGCGCGCAGGGCGGGGCGGATCGGGGTGACGCAGTGCAGTTCCAGCGCTTATACCATTGGGCGTGTTATATACAGCCTGAAGTCCACACGCACGCTGGGAGCGGTTAACCACCTTGAAGCGGGCGATACGCTCGAATTCGGCTAGCGAGGCGTCGTTGAGCGATTGATATAAGGTCGCGCCCGCTTCGACTTTTTGCAGCCGCTGGCGCCAGGTGCGCTGGGGCAACGAGCGCATGCCGCTCGGCGATGGTAATTAATAAATCGAGGCGACAGGCAGGACCTCCGAACCGAGGGCAAAACGCAGCTGCTGGCTGGCTTGGGGGACGAGTACTTAGGACCAGTAGGCTGCACCCCAGGCATCCATATCGTGGCGAAGCACGCGCACCGCGTCCGTCACTTGCGGCGGCAGGCTGACGAAGGGCAACTGGGTGCGAAACCATTGAAACGCGCCCATCTCCTCGGCCACGGTTTTCTTTTTCCATCGATGGTAAACAGGCCCAAGTCAACCTCCACGGCGTTCCAGTCGTAGGGGGCGTGATGGAGATGTGATTGGTCAAAGGCGCACCAGAGCAATGCGCGTTGATCCGCCATGCAGACCGTGACCAACATGCTTGCGCAAGTGGGAGCGCACCGTCTCGGCGTTGCCAAAGAGCGGCCCAAGGATGCCGGCCTCCTCGGTGAAGGCGCGTAAGCGCTTTGAAGGAAAAAGCATGAAATCCGAAAGAAGTTAAAACGTTCGGCTCCGAACTTGAAACGTTGCTCCAGGATCCCCGATTATAACAACTTATGGGCACTGATATTGCCTTTTTTAATCCAGATGCCTCAATCGGGCACGTCGCGGCGGGCGCACCACTTGCATTAAAAGCTATTTCGGAGGGGATTGGATTCGTGTTCGATATCAGTGAATATCAGTGCCACCAGGAGTTAACCCAGAACGCCGTGGGAAAAAAATTCAGTTCCTCTGCTTCGGCGGTGAGGTCAAAGCTAAGGTGTCGGGTTGAAGCGTTTTCCGCTATCGAACTGAGCGAAAACCCCAAGAAAAAACACCGTATTACGACCAAACCACTTGGTGGAGCAGATGAGGATCAAACTCACGACCTCGTCATTGCGAACGACGCGCTCTATCAACTGAGCTACTGCCCCTAAAACCAAGAGCACTTTTGTGAACAGCATGGCTTCACGAGTAAACATCATTTTTGAGGGCTAGCTGATTCTTCTCCTTCAATGCATCCTGCTTTGCTGCACTACGGGAGAAATCACCCGGTGGATTGCCACAAAAGTTAGGAAGGTTACACTGAGTTCACGGAAACCAGCCCACAGCGCGCTGATAGGGAGGGCCTCAACGACTTCATTGGCTCAAAAACAATAATCGCCCGAAAGAACTGTCGAAGGACCAAAAACAGGGATGCACGGGGATCCTTCTTTCATACTTAAGAAGCCGTTAATTCTGCACTTTTGTTACAATTGGTCCTTAATTTGCTATTGAATCGAATCCGCGGTCGTGAAAAGTCCAATTCGGAATTTCAATAACCTGCACTCAATCATCATCATGAAGAAAGCCTCGCCAAAAACCACGAAAGCATCGGCACCTGAGCCCAAAGCCAAGCCTGCCAAGACGAAGGCCCCGGCAGTGATCGCCAAGGTCGTTGCAGCCAAAAAAGCGCCGGTCAAACCCGCCGCAAAACCTGTAGTCACCGCCGCTAAGCGTCCTGCGGTCGCAGCCGTCAAAACTCCCGCGCTCAAAGTCACCGCCGCCAGCGCTCCTGGCGTGAAGGCTCCGGCCAAAAAAGCCACTGGCACCGTGATCACCGCCTTGGTTGATGTGGGTTTTGGCAACACCCTTTATGTGCGCGGTGAAGGCGCTGGTTTGAGTTGGGATAGCGGTATTGCCCTCGCCAGCGTTGCCGATAACAAATGGGAAATCTCCTTGCCCGCCACCGCCAGCCCCCTCGTCTACAAATTCCTGATCAATGACTTTAACTGGTCGGTCGGCGAAGACTTCAAATCCAACTCAGGTACCAACGTGACCGTCAGCCCCGCATTTTAATCCGTTTGGGTTCAATCGCCTATTATACAAAAACCCCGCCGCTCATAGAGTTAGACCGTTGCCCAGCCCCACGGGGAAACCCGCTCATTCGCGCGAGTCCGTTGTCCCCCACCCCTAAACCCCCATGCGAGGACATCCGCACTTGGGGGTTTTTTGTGGGGGGGGGAACTCGCCCCAGCCGCTCCCTTTGCGTCCCTATTCAGATTCCACGCCAATAATAATTCAAAAACAGCTGAATTGGTAGGAACGGCCAACACTAAACAGGCACGTAAACTGTAGGGTTGGCCTTCCCGGCCAATTACCAACGCGCCTTTAAAATGAATACCACGCCATGAGCCGGCCGCTGATTGTCGACCCCAACCCAAAACTACTCCAATATAAAAAAGGGCTCCAAAATGGAGCCTTTTTAATTCATTCAAACAATAGCCTTAAAGCCCGTTGGAATTCAGCTCAACCCGCCGAGTAAACACTTTAGAGTTTTTGAGCACAATATCCCACCAGTCTCCGGTGATCCGCCCATTCTCCAAATTATCAATCTGCAGCACACCTTCGTCGGTCAGGACACGAACCATAATTCAACAACATCCGGCATTGTGTTCCTGTAATAATCCGATGTGGACGGAGAAACACTCTTTGCAAAGTGGGAAAGCTGCGCGCCAGACGATTGAGTGGTGAAGGCCCCCGTGGCGGGGGCGGACGGCTTTCCTGTGGATGGATCGGGGGCGTTTGCAGCAGCAGCCGGAAAAATCAACCGGTTCGAAACTAATCCAGGGTTAGGCGTACTAGTCGGATCTGCCTCACGCACGTAGAGCTTTACGCCTAAATCAATCACATTATTAGCAATAATAAGTGAGCGATCACGCGAACTCACTTCTGGATTGCGAATAATACCAGCCCCCTTCAAATCGGCTGTTTCAGTCGCCGCGCTGTAGTCAGCACTTGA
>JBIIMH010000172.1:0-4951 GCA_044338095.1 Rariglobus sp.
GAGGCCATCAGGAACACAATCAGGAACACGTAAGCGACCGGCGACCGGAAGTAGCCGAGAAACTCGCGTTTGAAGACGGGGGTTATCTGGGACATGAGTTTGAAACAAAGATTAGCGCTCGGTTTGGGTCAGGCTGCGGAAAATTACGTCGAGCCGGGCGCCGGGCTGGCGGGCGCGCAACGCCTCCGGGGTCTCATCGACCACGACCTTGCCTTGCGAAATGATGATCACGCGGGTGCAGAGCGCCTCGACCTCTTCAAGGATGTGGGTGGAGAGCACCACGGCCTTCTCGGCCGCCATCTTTTTGATCAGCGTGCGAACTTCATTTTTCTGATTGGGATCAAGCCCGTCGGTCGGCTCATCGAGGACAAGCACCGCGGGATCGTGAAGGAGCGCCTGGGCAAAGCCAACGCGTTGCTTATAGCCCTTTGAAAGGGTTTCGATTGTCTGGGTACGGACCGATTGCAGCTGCGTGAGATCGAGCGCGCGGTTGACCCGGGCGAGCTTCTCCGGTCGGTCGCGGTAACCGCGAATCTCGGAGATGAAAGCCAAAAACTCCTCGACGGTCATCTCCCCGTAGGCCGGCGCACTTTCGGGCAGGTATCCGAGTTGGCGTTTCACCGCGACAGGGTCACGGGTGACGTCGTGGCCGTTGATTAAAGCTGTGCCAGCAGTGGGGCGGAGAAACCCGGTGAGCATCTTCATCGTCGTGGATTTCCCGGCGCCGTTGGGGCCAAGGAAACCGAGGATCTCGCCGCGGTTTACCGTGAAGCTAACGTTGTCCACGGCTCGCTTGGAGCCGTAGTATTTAACCAAGCCTTTGACTTCGATCATGGAGCGAAAACACAGGAAATAAATGAGGGTGAAGGAACGTGTGAAAAAGATTTCCAGGAAAAAGTTCCAAAAAATTTTCGCCCCACCAACTTGCCCCCAAACAACTACAAAAAAGCCGCGACCCGGAGGTCGCGGCAATGGCCCGCGCGGTGCCGATGCGAATGGGCTAGGCCCCTTGGCACCCCCGAGGTTCGGCGCCAGCGGACTCGCGGTCTTTTTCGGTTTTGAGCCGAAGCTGGCCGCAGGCAGCGTCGATGTCGTGGCCCTTTTCGCGGCGCAGGGTCACGGAAATGCGAGCGTCGCGCAGGATGTCGGCGAAGCGCTCCTGGCGGGTAATCGAGGGTCGTTTCCACGGCAGGCCCTCAACGGTGTTGTAGGGAATAATGTTAACGTGGGCGTGCAGGTCGCGGGCGATGTCGCGCAGTTTCTCGGCCTGATCGAGCGAGTCGTTGATCTCCTCGATGAGGATAAATTCCAGCGTGACCATGCGGCCGTGCTTCTCGTTAAACGCCTTGATCGCCGGAAGCAGTTTTTCCAGCGGGTAGGCCTTGTTGACCGGCATGATTTTCTCGCGGACCTCATTGGTCGCGCCGTGCAACGAGATGGCCAAGCGCAGACCCAGCGGCTCCTCGGCGAGCTTGAGGATTTTGGGGACCAGTCCGCTGGTTGAAAGGGTGATGCGACGCGCGCCGACCCCGAGTCCCCACTCGGCGTTTACGATGGTGAGGGCGCGGATGATGTTGTCGTAGTTGGCAAGCGGTTCGCCCATGCCCATGACCACGATGTTGTCAAAAGACGCCAACTCCATGCGGGCGCGGGGCGTGCGGGCGTCCTCGCGGTAACAGACTTGTAGGAGCTGGGCGACGATCTCGCCGGCATTGAGGTCGCGCTTGAGTCCGGCGAGTCCGGAGGCGCAAAACGCACAGGCCATGGCGCAGCCGACCTGGGTGGAAATGCAGATGGTTTTACGCGATTGATCGAGGCCCACGCCCTCCTGCGGCACCCGAATGATCACCGTTTCGATGAGCGAACGGTCGCCCATTTCAAGGAGCAGTTTGTCGGTGACATCGAGGGACTGTTTGCCGGAAACGAGCGAGGCGGGCCTGAGCTCAAAGGTCTCGTCCAGCCACGTTCGCAGCGGCTTGGAGAGGTTAGTCATGTCGTCCCAGGTGCGGGCGCGTTTTTTGTAAACCCAATCGAGAATCTGCTTCGCGCGGAACGCCGGTTCACCCTTCTCCTTGAGACGGGCGGTGAGGGAATCGAGGGTCTCGCCGGTGAGCGGCGGTTTGGCGGGCGTGAACTTCATGCTTGGAATGCGAGTCGATAGACAGAATTAACAGAATTACAGATAAAACATGAACCTGCTCCAACGCCATATCTTCAAAAGCGTGGTCTTCGCCTGCGCGGTGGCGGCGGGGATCTTCAGTTTCGTGCTCATCGTCGGCAATGCGTTCAAGGATCTGCTCGGCTACCTGCTCGCTGGGCAACTCACGGCGGAAACCTTCATCCAGTTGCTCCTTCTGCTCGTGCCTTTTGTCAGCATCAACGCCTTGCCCATTGGGATGCTCACCGGCGTGCTGCTGGTGCTCGGGCGCATGTCGGCGCAGCAGGAAATCACCGCGATGCGCTCGGCAGGGCTCGGCATCGGCTTTGTCGCCCGGCCGATCCTGCTGATCGCCGCACTCGGCGTGATCGTTTCGCTGGGCCTTAACTTTTACTACATGCCGCTGGCGCGCACGCTCTACCGCAGCACGGTTAATGCAGCGGTGCAGCAAAACCCGCTGAGCATCATCGTGGAAAAGACCTTCATCCGCGACTTCCCAGGCTTCGTCGTCTACGTGGGCCACAAAAAGGGCGGCGAGCTGGGCGACGTCTGGCTGTGGCGCCTCGACAAAGAAAAACGCGTGACCGAATTCCTGCGCGCGCAGACCGGGCGCATCGCCTACGATGACGATCTCAACGTGATGAAGGTGCGCCTGCTCAACACCTTCTCAGACCGGCGCAACCCGAAGAACCCGGAGCTCTTCGCCAACACCGACGCGCAGGTGTCGATGGACGAGGTGGCCGTGGACATCCCGCTCGACAACCTCTTCGGCCGCCAGGTCGTGCAACGTAAGCTCAGTTCTTTAACTTTTGGCGAGCTGCTGGAGCGCAAACGGCAACTGGAGCGCGACAACGCCCCGCTGGCCGAACGTATGAAGGTTTCGACTACCTTGAACGAGAAAGGCGCCAGCTCGTTTACCCTTTTGGCCTTCACGCTGCTGGCGATTCCCCTCGGCATTAAGGTGTCGCGCAAGGAAACCTCGGCCAACCTTGGCATCGCGCTGCTGTTAACCCTCGGCTACTACTTTCTGACCGTGGCCGTGGGCTGGCTCGACCGTACGCCGGCCTTGCGGCCCGACCTCCTGGTGTGGCTGCCGCCGTTGCTGTTTATCAGCTGCGGCGTGTGGCTGTTCCGCCGCGTCGAGCGGATTTGAGCCGGGACGGAACCCTTCCCGGTTTCCACTGCCCTGCCCGCTCAGGCCTAACTCAGGCCTTGGCCAACGCGCGGTTAAGCGCACTGACCACCGCCTTGATCGAGGCGAGCTCGATGTTGGTGTCGATGCCCGCACCGAAGAACGTGGCCCCGCGCTCCGTCTTGATCTGAATGTAACTCACCGCGCGCGCCTCCGCGCCACTGCCAAGGGAATGCTCCGCGTAACTGAGCAACTCGAACTTGGGCAATTCCGCGGCTCGTAGCGACTGCACGAAGGCGTCGATCGGGCCGTTGCCGGCACCGGTCACGCTCTGCACCTTACCGTTTACGAGTAGGTCCGACTGGCAGGTGACGGTGCTGGTGCGCTCGATGGTGCGGAACTGGCGCAGCTCCACCGGCGCAGCGCGATCGATGTACTCGCGCACAAACACGTCGTGGATGTCCTGCGCCGCCAATTCGGCCCCGCGCGAGTCGGCCAGATCGTTGATGATGCGGCCGATCTCCTTGTGCATGAGCTTGGGCAACTGGTAGCCAAACTCGTTTTCCAGCACGTAGGCGACGCCGCCTTTACCAGACTGGGAATTGATGCGGATAATCGCCTTGTAGCTGCGCCCGATGTCAGCCGGATCGATCGGGATGTAGAGCACGTCCCAGGGACAGTCGGCCTTTTGGTGCGGCCAGGATTTTTTAATGGCGTCCTGGTGCGAGCCGCTGAACGCAGTGAAAACCAACTCGCCGGCGTAGGGGTGGCGCGGATGCACCTCCATGCGCGTGCAGCGCTCATAGACCTCGCGCACCGCGTTGATGTCGCCGAAGTCCAGCTTCGGGTCGATGCCGTGCGTGTAGAGGTTCAACGCCACGGTAACGACGTCGAGGTTGCCCGTGCGTTCGCCGTTGCCGAACAAGGTGCCCTCAACCCGGTCGGCGCCGGCCAACAGCGCCAACTCGGTAGCAGCCACACCGGTGCCACGGTCGTTGTGCGTGTGCAGGGAAATCTGCGTGAGCTCACGGCGCGTGAGATGGCGGCACATCCACTCGATCTGGTCGGCGTGAACATTGGGGCCGGCGTATTCCACGGTGGCCGGCAAATTGAGGATGATCTTGTTGTCCAACGTCGGCTGCCAGACGTCGGTCACGGCCTCGCAAATCTCCAGGGCAAACTCCAGCTCGGTGCTGGTAAAGCTCTCCGGCGAATACTCCAGGCGCAGGCGCGTGCCCTCGTCGATGAGCGCCTGGCCGTGCTGCTTGAGCAGGGCGATCCCCTTGGCCGCGATGGCAACGATATCGGCTTTGGTCGCACCGAAGACGTACTCGCGCTGCTTGGGCGAAGTGGAATTATAGAGGTGGAAAATCACGTTCTTGGCCCCGCGCACAGCCTCAAGCGAACGCGTGATGAGCTCCTCGCGGCATTGGCACAGCAGCTGAATGGAGACGTCGGCGGGGATGTGATTTTCCTCGATCAAGCGGCGGCAGAAATCGAATTCGATTTGTGAGGCGGAGGGGAAGCCGACCTCAATTTCCTTAAAACCGATCTTAACGAGCAGGTCGAAAAACTCGATTTTCTCCTCCACGCTCATGGGCTGGGCGAGGGACTGGTTGCCATCGCGCAAGTCGACGCTGCACCACACGGGCGCGTGGTCG
>JBIIMH010000173.1:0-4949 GCA_044338095.1 Rariglobus sp.
CAGGCCGCGCTGGGCGAGTCGATCGACCGCACTCAGACGACCACGTCCCCCGCCGCCGGCATGTCGGGCGTCGTCAGCGACTTTTTTAACGCCTTCCGGGCCTTCGCCGCCAGCCCCACCGACATGGGCCAGCGCCAGAATCTTATTCAACAGGCCGGTATTCTCACCGACCGCTTCAACTCCACCGATGCGCGCTTGGCGCAGGTGCAAGCCGACGCCGGCACCAACATCGCCGCCGATGTCGCCACGGTGAACGACCTGCTGGCCACCGTCGCCTCGCTCAACAGCCAGATCGGCGGTCTGGAAATCAACGCCGTGGGCACCGCCGTGGACCTGCGCGACCAGCGCCAAGCCGCCATCGAAAAACTCGCCGGGCTGATCGGTGCCGAGACCGCCCCTAATGCCACGCAAGTGGGCCAGGTGGATGTGTTTGTGCGCGACGGCAGCGGCAATGCGATCACCTTGGTCAGCCTGGCCTCGGTGGACAACCCGGTTAACTACATCGGCACGGGTTTAACCGCCGGCACCAGTGGCACGCCGATCGCCCTGACTTCCGGCAAGGTCAACGGCTTGTTCACGGCTCGCGACGGCGCGGTGCAAGACCTGCGCGACAACCTCAACACCTTCGCCGGTCAGATCGGGCTGGCCGTCAACACCGCCTATAATCCCCTCAGCACCCCCGGGGCTAATTTCTTCACGTTCACCACCGGTTCGGCTGCTTCCACTCTCACCGTGGCGGCCGGTCTCACCCCGGTTACCCTCAAATCCTCCAACGGTGCGGTCGGCGACAACACCCTGGCCGCCGCAGTGGCCGCACTCGCCTCGCGCTCCTTCGCAGTCACCTCGGGCGACGCGATCGACGGCACCTTTAGCCAGTTTTTTTCGGGCGTGGTCAGTGATTTCGGCCGCACCGTGGCCGGCACCGAAAACCGTCTGGAGGACCAGTCCAACATCACCAAACTGGTCAACCAGCAGCGCCAAAGCCTCAGCGGCGTTTCCATGGACGAGGAAATGGCCGACTTGCTCAAGTACCAGCGCGCCTTCGAAGCCTCCTCCAAAGTCATTTCCATCATCGACGGTCTGCTCGACATCGTCGTTAACCGCCTAGGCAGGTAACACCTAAAGCCTAGCTCATCCTCGGTCCTAAAACCCCATGAGAATTTCCACCGCCAGCACCTCCACCGCCGTCCTCATTCAACTGCAAAAGTTGAGCGGCCGCCAAGCCGAGCTGCAGAACCAGGTCGCCACCGGCCAGCGCATTTTCCAGCCTGGCGACGACCCCTCCGCCATGGGCCGGGTGATTTCCGCCCAGATGGAGCGCAGTTCGGTCGCCCAGTTTTCGCGCAACGCCGACACCGCCTTGGCGTATTCGCAGACCTCGTATGCGGCACTCGATCAGTTTAAGAAACTCTCCGACCGCGCCGGCGAACTCGGCGTGCTGGGCACCGGCAGCATCGGCACGGATGCGATGAAAGCCTACGGCGCCGAGGTGAATCAGCTGCTCGAACAGGCCGCCACCGTGGGCAACACGCGCTCGCGCAACGACTACATCTTCGCGGGCACCGCCGTCACCACCCCTCCCTTTACGCTCACCCGCGACGTCTCCGGCAACATCACGGGTGTGGCCTACGCGGGCGACACCGGCGAGATCTCCGTGCCGCTGGGCGACGGCACTTCGATCAAACCCTCGACGGATTCGACCACCAACAACGGCCTGGCCGCCTTCATGACGCAGCTGATCGCCCTGCGCGACGCGCTGAACACGGGCAGCACCGCCGGCGTGCAGGCCACGCGCACCAATTTAGATACGTCCGAAAACCTTCTGGTTTCCGCTCTCAGTGAACACGGCGCGGTCCAGCTGCGCATCGAAGTTGCCAAGGCCCAACACAAGGCCCGGGGCGACGAACTGGACCGCCAAGTTTCCCGCGAGGCGGATGCTGATCTGCCCTCAACCATTGTTAACCTCAACCAGACCACGCAGGCCTACGAGGCGGCATTATCCTCTTCCGCGACCTTGCTGAAACTGTCGCTGCTCGATTACATTAGGTAACTTTACTTTTTTCGTACTCACCCATGAAAGTCCTAGCCGAATCCCCCCAACTGCAAGACCTCGAGGCTCCACCCACGTTGGACCTCAGTTTCCCCACCGGCATCGTCGGCTTCCCCGAACACCGCCGCGGCGAGATTTTCCACTTTGCCGACCAATTGCCCTTTCAGTGGTTGCGTCTGCATGGGCCCTCGCCCCTGCACTTCGTGGTCATCGATCCGGCCGGTCTGCTGCCCGACTACACCCCCGAGTTGTTCGACGACGACGCCAACGCCCTAGGAATCACCGAAGCCTCTGATGCCCTGTTATTCAA
Organism: Rariglobus sp.; assembly: GCA_044338095.1. Classification (GTDB taxonomy): domain Bacteria; phylum Verrucomicrobiota; class Verrucomicrobiia; order Opitutales; family Opitutaceae; genus Rariglobus. Next base: position 2,361 of record JBIIMH010000173.1, read on the forward strand.
CATTGTCACGGTCCGCGATCAGTCCTCTACTGCCACCGTGAATCTCGTCGGCCCCATCATTGTTAATCGACATACGGGGGTCGGCCGTCAGGTCGTCATCGCCAACCACGCGCAATACAGCGCCCGCCACCCCCTCGTCACCGCCAGCTGATCTCAGCCATGCTTGTTCTTACTCGAAAGGTTAATGAAGCCATCGTCATCGGTGATAACATCGAGATCCGCATTACGCGCATCGATGGAGACACGGTGAAAATCGGCATCCAGGCCCCTCGCGAGATCTCGATCGTGCGCAAGGAGGTCCTCATTGATATCGCGGCGAGCAATCAAGCCGCCGCCGTTTCCACCCCCGCCGCCGGCGGAGCTGGTTCCCGCATGCCCTCGCTGCCCCGCCTGGTCGGCCCGACCCGGTCAGCCAAGCCCTGAACCCTCGACCCCATTCACCCATGTCCCCTCTCGGTACCACCCAACAATCCCTTTTTCTCGCCGCTGGACTCGGCCGCCTTCAATCCCTCAACGACGCGGCCTCCGCGCGTGTTTCTTCCGGCAAACGCATTGATTCGCCCGCCGCCGATGTGGCCGGCGTGGGCATGGCCGCCAAACTCGATGGCCAGCAGGCCCGCCTGCGCGGAGTGGAAATTAACCTGCAAAACGGCGTCAGTCGCATGCAGTCCACCGCCGGCCAGCTCAACACCATCACCCGCGTGGTCACGCGCCTGAGCGAGCTCTCCGTGCTCGGCTCCAACGCCACCCAGGATGCCAACAGCCGCGCGCTCTACCAAGTCGAGTTCACCAAGTTACAGGACCAGCTCCGCCAAACCATCGGTGGCACCACCGCCGAAATCGGTGGCACGGCCAATGTGAGCAACCCGTCGGGCACCTACAACGGCACGCGTCTGTTTGGTGCCGGGGCCGCCGAGACGCTGTCGGTGGGTCTGCAAGCCGACGAGCAAATCACCCTGCCGTCGATGAATCTGAGCAATGGCGCCATGGGTGCGCTGATCAGCCAGGACGCCTCGGGCAACTACACCACGACGATCGCCAGCCTCGGGGCCGGCACGACGATCAACGACGCCCTCACCCAGACCGGCCAAGTGTTGGCCAATGTGGGTGCGGTGCAGAGCCGCATCGATTTCTCGGTTAACATTGCCGCCACTGCCAGTGCCAACCACGAAGCCGCGCTTTCGGTCATTCGCGATGCGGATATGGCGACCGACGTCACCGCGATTTCCCGTCTCAACATGCTGCGCGACGCCCACAACGCCATGCTGGCGCAGTCGCGTGATTCCGGTGCCAAGTTGATCGGTCTGCTCTCGCGTAACTAAGCGGAAGGGCGGGGCGAACCGGGACGACATCCCTGCGCTGAGTTAGCGCCTGATTGGAAAACCCAGATTAGGCGTGCGCGCCTTATCTGTTCGTCTCGAGCGGGCTCAACCTGCTGGGAATCGGCTTGTTCGTTCAGGAGCGCAATGCCCTGTTTTGGGCCCTTTGAGCGGGGGCTTCGACACTTTCAGCGACACACCGCGGAGGAGCGCGGGCAAAGCAGGAAAGCAGCGAATAGGGCCGATGGCTGGCGTTAATCTTCCAGCCAAATCCCTAATCGAGAATCGACAACCTGCTGCTCACCGTGATTTTAACGAGCTCTGCTGCTTCACGGTTCCGCTGAGTGGCGGGTGCTTATTTTCATTCTTTTATCCCTCATGCCTTATCCACTTCGTTTGCTTGGTGTTGCGTTGCTATCCCTCGGCTCTTTGTCGGCCGATCCCATCCAATATCCAGAAGCCGATATCCCGGAGCTTAACAGCTTGCTGGAAAAAGCGCGTGAAAATGCTCCGGCGCTCGTCGCGCAAGGTTTTGCCCAACAGGAGTCCACTGCGCGGCTTGAGGCGGCCAAGGGTGCGTATTACCCGCGCTTGGATTTAGGCGGCCAATTCGGCGTGACCCGCACCACGTACGCCAATGGTTCATTTCCCGACGAGCAGCGCGTGGGCCTCGGGTTTGGCGCCAGCGTGACCCGCCCGCTTTATCATTGGGGCGCAATAGAGGCCACGATCCAGCAGGCCCGTTTGGACTTTAAAAACGAGGAGCTGCAACGCGTGTTTTTACTGCGCCAAATCAAACGCACTTTGCGCGCCGATTACCTGACCCTGCTCGTCAATCAGGAGACGTTGAAAACCTTGCGCCTGCGTCGCCAAATCACCGCTGACGGCATCGCTCGCACCCAGGCCGACAAGGAGCAGGGAACGGCCTCTTCAGTGGAAACGGAGCAGGCCAACCTTACTCTAAGCCAAGCGCTTATCGACATCGAGCAGGTCGAGGCGGAGCAGGCACGCATCCTCGCCGATTATAAGCGCAATCTGGGCTGGGACGCGCCGCTCGCACTCGACAAACCGGTGCCCAATCCTGACACAGCCGCCGTGATCGCTTGGGTCGAACAGACCCGGGCCAACGGGCTCGATGATTGGCTGAAGGACAACTCCGAGGTGCAGCGCCGACAGAATCTGGTGGCGCGCGAACGCGAAGAACTGATCCGGGTGAAGGCCGGCCAACGCCCGCTGTTTAACCTCACGGGCAGTGTGACGCAGGAACAGC
>JBIIMH010000174.1:0-4938 GCA_044338095.1 Rariglobus sp.
ACCGCCAGACCGAGTCGCTCGGCGCGCACGCCGCTGAGTTCGCCGCCCTTGGCTACCAACTGATCGCGCTCAGCCGCGACACCTGCGGCTCGCACCTGAAGTACGCCGCGAAAAAAGGCCTCGGCTACACCCTGGCGAGCGACCCCACCGATGCCTTCGCGAGGGCGACCAACTCCATCGTGGAAAAGTCAATGTATGGTAAAACCTACCAAGGCCCGGCCCGCGCCGCGTATGTGTTCACCCCAGACGGCACCGTGCTCGCTGTGATCGCCAAGGTCGACACCAAGGACCACGCCGCCCAACTCCGTGCCGTGCTCGCAGGGCTCGGCAGCGAGTCGGTTGTAACAGTTTAAGTGTCGGATCCTGAACCGGAATTTTAACGCAAAGTTCGCCAAGACCGCAAAGGATCGATCCTAGGCCCGACTCCTTAGCGTTCTTTGCGATCTTAGCGTTAAAACTCCGCATCAGTCAGACTCAAACGGCACAGTCTTGATTTTTCCCAAAGCCCGCTAAAGTTAGCGGGCTTTTCCGTTTTTACTCATTAACCTCTTCTCTCTATGTCTACCGCAACGCCGCAAAAATTCGAATTCCAAGCTGAGATCAAGCAGCTCCTCGATATCGTCATTCACTCGCTCTACACGGAGAAGGAAATCTTCGTGCGCGAACTGGTTTCCAACGCCTCCGACGCGATTGAGAAGTTCCGCCACCTCCAGCTCACCGAGAAGGACGTCGCCGACGACCAGCTCGCCCTGGAGATCAACCTCACCACAGACGACACCGCCAAAACCCTCACGTTGCAGGACGCCGGCCTCGGCATGACCCGCGCCGAGTTGATCGAAAACCTCGGCACCATCGCCCACTCCGGCTCCAAGGCTTTCCTCAAAGCCCTCAGCGAAGGCGGCCAAAAAAACAGCAATCTGATCGGCCAATTCGGCGTCGGTTTCTACTCCGCGTTCATGGTCGCCAAGACGGTGAAAGTTTACTCCCGCTCGTGGAAAAAGGACGAGCCCGCCCACGTCTGGACCAGCGACGGTTCCGGCAGCTACGAGATCGAGGAAGTCGACGACCAGCAGCGCGGCACCAAGATCGTCATCGAGCTCAAGGACGACTGCGGCGAATTCGCCACCGAAGGCCGCATCAAGGAAATCCTCGAACGCTACAGCGCCTTCGTGTCGTTCCCGGTCAACCTCGGCGGCAAACTCATTAACACCGTTCAGGCCCTCTGGCTGCGCAGCAAGAGCGAGATCACCGACGAGCAGTACACCGAGTTTTATAAATTCCAGGCCCACGCCTACGACGAGCCCCGCCTGCGCCTGCACTTTTCCGCCGACGCCCCGCTGCAGATCAACGCCCTGCTGTTCGTCCCCAAGGACAACACCGAAAAATTCGGCATGGCCCGCCTGGAGCCGTCCGTCTCGCTGTTCTGCCGCAAGGTGCTGATCGATTCCAAGCCCAAGGACCTGCTGCCCGAGTGGCTGCGTTTCCTCAAGGGCGTGGTCGATAGCGAAGACCTGCCGCTCAACATCTCGCGCGAAACCATGCAGGACCGCGCCTTGGTTGAAAAATTAAACAAGGTCATCACCAAGCGCTTCATCAAGTTCCTCTCCGAGGAAGCCAAGAACCGCACCGAGGCCTACAACGAGTTCTACGCCGAGTTCGGCGTGTTCCTCAAAGAAGGCGCCGCCCTCGATTACGCCCACAAGGACGAGATCGTTAAGCTCCTGCGCTTCGAGTCCTCGCTCACCGAAAAGGGCAAGACCACCTCGCTCGCCGAGTACATCACGCGCATGGGCGCCGAGCAGAAGGAAATCTATTTCCTGATGGGCCCGAACCGCGCCGCCATCGAGAGCGGCCCGTACCTCGAAGGCTTCAAGGCCCGTAATCTGGAAGTGCTGTTCTGCTACGAGGCGGTGGACGAGTACGTGATGGGCAACGTGCGCGAGTTCGACGGCAAGAAGCTGGTCGCAGCCGACCACGCCGATGTGAAGTTGGCCGACGCCCCCAAGCCGCCCGCCGCCGAAGGCGACCTCTCCGAGGACGATGCCAAGGCGCTGGCCGAATGGCTCAAGACGACCCTCGGCGACCGCGTCGGCGAAGTGAAAGCGAGCGACCGTTTGGTTGATTCGCCCGCGCTGGCGGTTAACGCCGACAAGTTCATGTCGCCGCAGATGCGCCGCATGATGAAGGCCATGAACAAAGACGGTGCTGATGCTCCGGTGAAAGTGAACCTGGAGATCAACCCCCGCAGCGCGGTGATCAAACACCTCGCCGCCGCCCGCACCGCCGCACCGGAGAAAGCCGCCCTGATCGCCGAGCAGATTTTGGACAACTCGCTGATCAGCGCCGGCCTGTTTGAAGACCCGAGCAAGATGGTGGCGCGCCTCTACAAGCTGCTGGAGACGGTTTAAGGCCAAGGCCGTTAAGACGCAGGCGGGGCTCGTGCCACGAGCGCTGCCTGCAAGCCCCCGCAAGCCCCGAGGCACGCCTCGGGGCTTTTTTGTGAAGCGGCGAAAGCGCGCGGGCGGGTCAATTCAGCCGCGAACGGACGCGGAGATCCCCTGGCAATCCCGCTGCCGTTTTCAGAAAGGAGCGCAGACCTCCAGTCTGAATTCCCACTTCGGAGCAGACTGGAAGTCTGCGCTACTTTTCCGGCACTCAACCCGTGCTCGGGTTTCACTCACGAGCCTAACTCATTTTAACCTGTCGGCGTGGCCCGTTTTTTGCTCACCTCTTGCCAATGAAACGCCTTAATCCCACCCGCTTTTACTGCCTAATCGCCCTGCTCGCCGCCGTGCCGTCCATCGCCTCCGCTCACCCCGGCCACGACGGCGGCCACGACCTGACGTGGGACTTCGGCTCCGGCCTGGGCCACGTGCATTACGGCCAAGCCGTGCTCGTCGGACTGCTGTTGGTCGGCGCGGGTGTTGGCATCGCCAAACTCGCCGCCCGGTTCTTCAAAAACTGATCGGTGAGCCGAAAGTAGCGCAGACTTCCAGTCTGCATTGGTGTAAACCCAGCCAAGGCAGTTACACAGAGGGCACGAGAGGTAGCACCGAGATCACGGAGGAGGCGCCACTGTATAAGTCGAATCGACGTTGATGTAGAAAGCGCCCAATCGCTTGATGTTAAACTCTTACCCCAAGGCCTCCCTGCACTCTGTGGGCCGCGATCCGTGCCCTCTGTGTAACCTTTCCGAACGCCTGTTGCACCCGTTCCTTCGCGGCCAAATTGCATTGGTTGCTTCGGAGCAGACTGGAAGTCTGCGCTACTTTTTCGGCACGCCACTCACAGCTTTCGCGCGTCGCAGGCCAAATGCGGGCACACGGGCGTGAGTACTCGGCGGATCGCCGCGAGTGTGTTTCGCAAACGCACGCCGTCCGGCGCGATGAACTTGATGCTCCAACCGCCGCCCAGCCTGAGTTGGCTCGCCCCGATCCAGACGCCATCACCGTTCAGCGCGTGTAACTCCGCACGCCAAGCAGGCGAGGCCTCGGTATCCAATCCCGGGGCGATCACCACGGCGTTGCCAAAACACGCGCCTTCGCCCGCCCCGGCTAACGCCGCCAACGCCTTCAGCCCTTCACCGGCCTGGTCAAAGCGTTCGCGCAACAGCAGCTCGTCGCCCCGGCGCACCTCCAGCTCCAGCAGCAGCCGCGACCACTCCCACGCCTCGCCGTGTGCCACCCGTCCCGGCAGGAGCAGATCCGCGTAAAACGCCGCTCCGCCCGGTGCCACCAGCAGTTCGGTGCGTTGCCTGAAAACGCTGCCTCGGTGCGGTACGATCGGCTCGGGCATGACTTCCAGCCAGCCACCCGCCTCGACATGAAAACGCTGCGTGCTCACCGCCTCGCCGCTGCCCATACGAAACACCCGGCTCGCGCTCGGCGTGGTTAACAACAGAGCCGCTCCCGCCGCCACCTCGACGGCACTCTCTAAACGATCACCCGACAGAATGCCTGCGGTGGGATTAACCACCTGCACGAGCAACGTGCGCGTGTCGGCGTCCCAGTAAGGCTTGCTCACATGGAAAGGCGCACGAAACGCCTGCGCGCCAATCGCGGTAACGCCGTCGGGGCGGTGCTCGGCGCGCAGGGAAAGTTGTCCGTGAAATTCAGCCATGGGCGGATAGGTAAGTAGCGCAGACTTCTAGTCTGCTTTGGGAGATATTGTCGGAGGCAGACTGGAAGTCTGCGCTACTTTTTCCTGCCAAACAGCACCTCGCGCTCAATCCACGCGATCACGCCGTCGAGGTTGTGCTCGCGTTTAAGGTCACAGAACAAATGCGGTTTCACCCCGCGCTGAATCTTGGCGTCGCGGTCCATCACGCCCAAGTCCGCGCCCACCAGCGGCGCGAGGTCGATTTTGTTAATGATTAGCAAGTCGCTGTGGCGAATCGCCGGACCTCCCTTGCGCGGGATTTTATCCCCCTCGGCAACGTCGATGACGTAGATAAACGCATCGACCAGCTCGGGCGAAAAGGTGGCAGTGAGGTTGTCCCCACCGCTCTCGACGAGCAGCAGGTCGAGGTCGGCGAACTTTGCCTCCAACGCGCGGCAGGCCTGCTCGTTCATCGTGGTGTCGTCACGGATAGCCGTATGCGGACACCCGCCGGTCTCCACACCGACGATACGCTCAGGGGGAAGTGCGCTGTGCTGGACGAGGAACTGGGCGTCCTCGGAGCAATAAATGTCGTTGGTGACGACCGCCATCGAGTAGCGCTCACGCAGCCGCTGGCAGAGTTTGAGGCAGAGCATGGTTTTGCCGGAGCCCACCGGGCCACCGATGCCGATACGAGGAGAACGGGAAGAAGAAGACATAAAAGTAGCGAGTAGCGAGTAGCGAGTAGCGGGTAGCGAGTAGTGAGTAGCGGGTAGCGAGTAGTCGAGCTGCGGAGTAGTGGTGCGCGAGGTTCGGGCGATTCGGGAGGTTCGTACGGTG
>JBIIMH010000175.1:0-4929 GCA_044338095.1 Rariglobus sp.
GCTCAAGGAAGGTACTCGGTCGTCATGACTTGATCGACCGTGAGTTTCGCTTTGGGCAATATCGCCAGTGCTTCGAGCTGGTTGATCTGATTCTGGAAGCGCTCGGGGGTGATTCGGCCGATGTTGGTCACGCCTCCCTCGGGGCCGCGCCCGGTGACTAGCTTTTGATCAATGATCATCTGGCGCGAAAACAGCATGAACTCGTCGGTGTTTTGGGCGTTGGCGGCCTTCATCAGGGCGTGGGCGGGCGCGGGGTCGTTGGCCAAATAGTCGGCCCAACCGGCGATGTAGGCTTTGATAAAAGCACGGGTCTCCGTTGGGTGGGCGGCCAGCCAGGTGCGGTTGGCGACGAGCACGGCGTAGGCATCGAAACCGGCGTCCCACGCGTAGAGGAAACGGGGCATCGCGCCGCCGGCTTTCGTGATGTGGTAGGGTTCGGCGATGAAGTAGCCCTGCTGGATCAGCCCCGGGGTCGCCACGAAGTTGGCCACCGAGTAGTTTTGGGGAATGAGCTTGAAATCGATGCCATACTTTTTGCGCAGGTACGGCAAAAACGCCCACTCGGGCCGGGCCATGATCGTTTGGCCGTCGAGTTGCTCGAAACGGGTCACCGGGTTGCCGTCGTGGAGCATCAATACCGAGGGGTCGTTTTGGAAGACCGCGGCGACTTGGGTGACGGGCAGGTCTTGGGCAAGGGCGAGCAGGGTGTTGGTGCTGTCGGCCTGACCAAACTGAGCCTGGCCGGTGGCGACTTTCTGCATGACGAAGGCGTTGGGGCCGCCGGGGATAAGTTCGACGTCGAGGCCGGCCGCTTTGAAAAAGCCCTTGGCCTGCGCTTGATAAAACCCGCCATGCTCGGGTTCGGCAACCCAGTCCAGTTGAACGATGATCTTGGTCGGCGCGGTGGCGGATGTGGACGAACCGGCGGGGTTGGCCGCTTCGGCGGGGGCGGTAGGGGAAGCTGAATTTTTGCCGCAGGCGCTCAGGCCGAGTGCGGCGAGACAGGCCGCCATGCCGAGCCAAAGGCGGCGTGCGACGAGTGAATCGCGGTTAACATGCGGGCGATAGGCGAGGAGGGCGAAAGGGTTGCTCATAGGGATTGGGCTTCGAGGGCGTGGTAGGCTTCCCGCAACGCATCGGTGAAGGGCGTGCGATTGAGGTCGAGCGCGCGGTCGTCGCAGCGGCTCACCGGCATGACGCCGAGCAATGCGTTGGTCACGAAAATCTCGTCGGCGTGGTCGAGTTCGGTGCGGGTGAGAACGCCCTCGCGTACGCGGTCGGGCCCGAGCAGGGCGAGCACGCGGGCGCGGGCGGTGCCAGGCAGCGGTCCACAGGCGAGGGCGGGCGTGAGGGCAACTCCGCCGCGCACCGCAAAGACGTTGGTGGTCGCCCCTTCGATGACGATGCCGGCGGGGGTGATAAAGAGCGGTTCGTCAAAACCGGCGGCCACCGCGGCGCGTTTGGCGCGGATGTTAACCAGGTAGTTGAGCGTTTTGTATTCGGAGAGGGTACCGGTGCGTTCGCCGCTGAATACCGTGCGCAGCCGGAACCCGCGCGCGAAGGTGTCGGCCGGATATCGTTTTTCGCTCGTGCTGATCAGTTCGCTGGTGGGGGCGGTATCATTGTGAAACAGCACGATCTTGGCCGAGCCGTCGGTGAGGTGGTTGGCGAGGATGACGCGGTGCAGGCGGTCGCGCAGGGTGCCGAGGTCGAGCGCGTAGGGCAGGTCGAGTGCGCGTGCGCTTGAGGTGAGGCGGGCGTGGTGGTCGGCTAGGAAGGCGGGGTGGCCGCCATGGACTTTTATCGTTTCAAACACACCGTGGCCGTAGAGAAAACCCTCGCTGAGCGCGGGGACCCGGGCTGCGATCCCGGGCTGCAGCACGTTGTCGAGCAAGACGTAGTGGGAGGTGTTCATGGGGGCGGCGGTGGATAGGTCAGGGAAATCGTTCTCGTTCTCTCGGTTTGTCGGGGAGGGCAGGGTGGGTAACAAGCGCGTGACGAGGGGAAATCGGGGGCTGAACTGGCATGAGTAGGAGAACGAGTAGGAGCAGGGCTAGGGGGGGGCGAGCAGGGTTAAACTTGGGTCAAAGCCTCGTGCATAGCGCGGCCCTTATCGAGGGTTTCTTGGTATTCGGCGCTGGGGTTTGAATCCCAGACAATTCCCCCGCCGACATGGTAATAAGCTTGGCCGCCCACGCAGGTGAGAGTGCGAATGGCGATGTTGAGGTCGGCGTTTCCGTTGAAGCCGAGGTAGCCGATCGCGCCCGTGTAAACGTGGCGGCGGTGGGGTTCGAGCTCGTCGATGATCTCCATGGCACGGATTTTCGGAGCGCCAGTAATCGAGCCGCCGGGGAAGCAGGCGGCCACGCAGTCGATCACGTCGACCTCGGGCCGAAGCGTGCCGGACACGGTGGCGACGAGGTGGTGAACGGTGGGGTGCGACTCGAGTTGCCAGAGTTTTTCCACCTGCACCGAGCCGTAGGCGCAGACGCGACCGAGGTCGTTGCGTTCCAGGTCGACGATCATGAGCAGTTCGGCGCGGTCCTTTTCGCTGGCGAGCAGTTCGGCGGCGAGGCGGGCGTCGGTGGCCGGGTCGGAGGAGCGCGGGCGGGTGCCCTTGATCGGCCGGGTTTCAATCTGGCGGCCGCGCACGGTGAGAAAGCGCTCGGGCGAACTGCTCACCACCTGGACGGGGCCAAACGACAGGTAAGCGGCGAACGGAGCGGGACTACGTCCGCGCAGGCGCTGGTAAAGCGCGTAGGGCGGGCACGGCAGCGGTGTGGCAAAGCGCTGCGTCAGGTTAACCTGATAGACATCCCCGGAGGCGATGTAGGCCTTGATGCGGGCGATGGCTGCCGTGTAACCGGCGAAGTCAAAATTCGCCACCGGTTGCGGTGCTGTCTGTGCAAGCGGCGGCATCTGCTGAACCTCAGGCTGTTCGCAGATTTGGTCCGGCTGCGGCCGAGCTAAAGTGTAACCTAATTGGTTACACTTAATTTGGGGCGGCGGTGGCGTTTCGAGTGCGGCGCGCAGGCGGGCGAGGATCGCGGCGGCTGTTGAACAGTGGACGGGGTTGGCGACCAGCCACGTGCGGCCCGAGGCGTGTTCGTGGGCGATGAGACCGTCGTAAAACCCGAATTCGCAGTCCGGCACCGCAGGCAGGTCATCGGGGCGGTGGCGCTTAATGTTCTCCAGCCGCGCGCAAAGTTCATAGCTGAAAAAACCCACCGCCCCGCCAGTGAAGGGCAACGCCGGCGCAACTTCCGCACGCCCCTTTGCCTCGGCTCCATCCGCAGTACCAGCCCCGAATCCAAACTCGGTTCCCTGCAAAATTGACGCCCGTCGCTCCAGCACAACATACCCCGTTGTGTTAGTTTGCCGCTGGGGGCGGGAATACATTTTTAGGACTTCGCGGAGTTCGTTCAGCGGGGCTTTGGCGTCTGCTGGGCCGCGATAAATGAAAAACGGATCGAACCCGATAAATGAATACGCCCCGAGCCCTCCCGTGCTGCGGCCGCTGTCCAAGAAAAAGGCGTGATCGCGGCTTTCCACTTGGGCGAAAAACTCGTGCGGCGCGCCCGGCAATTTCACTTCTTCCAGCAGGATCGGCGGACTCAACGCCCACTCAGGTCGCAACGCGATGCCGGTGGCGTCGGCGTGTGCCAGGTGCGCGGATACCGTTTCGCCCCGCACCCGTAGCTCGGGCGAAAGCTCGGCAAGCGGCGCGAGTACAAAGGCGCGTTCACATAAGCGGGGGTGCGGGAGCGTCAGGCGCTCATCAGTGGCGAGCATGACGTCGCCATAAAGCAGCACGTCGAGGTCAACGGTGCGCGCATCCCAGCGTTCGCGGCGGACTCGTCCGAGTTGTTGCTCAATAGCGAGGCAGAGATCGAGCAACGCGTGCGGAGCCAGGGTCGTCTCCAGCTCCACCACGAGGTTGAGGTAATCGGGCTGAGCAGCCTGTCCTGGCAGGCACACGGCCTTCGTCTCATAAACGGACGAGACGCGGGCGATGCGCACCTCGGGCGCGGCGGCCAGGCGGCCGAGCGCGTCGGCAAGGTGCGAGTGGCGATCGCCGAGATTACTGCCCAGTCCGAGGTAGGCAGTTTGCACGCGATTTGCTGGTTTCGACGGCGACATGGTCGAGGATGCCCGCGATGGGAACCGAGGGTTTTTTAATCACAATGTCCACTTGGTTCACGATCGGGCAGGCGGCCAGAATGCGGTCGATCACCCGGTTTGCCAGAGCCTCTATGAGTTTGAAGCGGTCCTTTTCGACCGTCTCGCGGCAGATGCGGTAAACCTGGGTATAATCGACGGTTTTTTGCAGGTCGTCGGTTGCGGCGGCCGCCGCGATATCGAGCGTGAGCACCAGATCGATGACGAAGCGTTGGCCGAGGGTTTTTTCCTCGGGCAGGTCGCCGTGGTAACCGTAAAATACCATGGTGGAGAGGGTGATGCGGCCGGTCATTGCGGGGAGAAGTAGCGGGTAGCGGGTAGTGAGTAGCGAGTAGAAATTGACGGAGAAATCGAAGGGTGGGGCGATCCTTGCGTTAGCGGGTTCTGCGCACGGCGGCGGCCATGAGGGCGGTGCGGTGGTTGGCGCGCACGTCGTGAACGCGGTGAAATTGCACGCCTTGGGCCACCGCCAGAGCGGTGAGCGCCAGGGTGCCTTCAAGACGTTCGTCGGCGGGCAGGTCGAGCACGTGGCTGATCACCGATTTGCGCGAAATGCCCAGCAGCAACGGGTGGCGGAGGGCGTGTAACTCACCCACACGCCCGAGTATTTCCAGATTTTGCTCCTGGGTTTTTCCAAATCCGATACCGGGATCGAGGATGATGCGGCGCGGGTCAATCCCCGCCTCGGCAGCCAAGGCGAGCGTGCGCTGGAGGAATGTTTGAACGTGGGCTAGCACGTCTAAGCCAAGG
>JBIIMH010000176.1:0-4910 GCA_044338095.1 Rariglobus sp.
GAGGCCGTTTTGGCAAAACGCCGCGGAGTTGTAGCAGCGCCGGCCGGTGGCGGCAGGATTGGCCTCGACGGTGCCAATGAGCGCGGGAACCTCACCGATAACGGCGGCAATCTCGGTGAGCGTGGTTTCGACATCGGACACGAAGCGGCGTTTCAGCAAAAGGTCGCGGGGCGGGTAGCCGCAGATGACCAGCTCGGGATAGACGACTAATTCGGCGCCCTGAGCGACGAGGGTGAGGTAAGCGTCGAGGATGAGCCGACGGTTGCCGACGAGGTCACCGACGGTGGGATTTAGCTGGGCAATACCGATGCGCATGGAAGAGGTCGGGCAACGTGGGAGGGTTTCGCCCCCATGACAATCCACAAGCCGCGTGGGGCGTGGAGCGTGGGGCGTGGAGCGTGGAGCGTGGGGCGTGGGGCATGCAGCGTGGGTCCAGTTGCCAAACGCCGTGCGGCCTGTTCGTCTGCGAGCACTCCTTTCCACATGACCATTCGCGAACCTGAAGTAGTTGAACTTTCCACAGCCCAAGGCCCCATGCGCACGCTGGTTTTCCGCCCCACCGGCGAAGGCCAACACCCCGGCATCGTGCTCTACTCGGAGATTTTCCAAATCACCGCCCCGATCCACCGCACCGCAGCCTTCCTGGCCGGCCACGGCTTCATCGTTGCCGTGCCCGAGGTTTACCATGAGTTCCTGCCTTCCGGCACGGTACTCGCCTACGACCAACCCGGCGCCGACAAGGGCAACGAACTTAAGTACTCAAAAGAGTTGGCCAGCTACGACGACGATGCCCGCGCGGCAGTGAAATTCCTCAAAAAACACCCCGCAGGCAACGGGCGCGTCGGCGCGCTGGGCATCTGCCTGGGCGGCCACCTTGCATTCCGCGCGGCGATGCGTGCCGAGGTGGAGGCGACTGCGTGTTTTTACGCCACCGATATCCACAACGGCACCCTGGGGCTGGGAAAGGCCGACGACACGCTCGCGCGAATTTGCGAAATCCAGGGCGAGTTAATGATGATCTGGGGCCGTCAAGACCCGCATATCCCTGGCGAGGGCCGCGCCAAGATCTACGCCGCGCTCACGGCTGCAAAAACGAATTTCACCTGGCATGAATTCAACGGCGCGCACGCCTTCCTGCGCGACGAAGGCCTGCGTTATGACGCCCAACTCGCCCACCTGACCCTGGGCATGACGGTGGCGTTATTTCAGCGCAAATTGGGCTGAGCGCTCCGCGGCGTTCAACTGAAGTAGCGCAGACTTCCAGTCTGCTCAGATGCAGGCTAGAAGCCTGCGCTACTGGGAGAAGACGCTGTCACTGCGCGGTCACCGGCAGCGTGCCGTCGGCGAACTCCGCGTCCAGCCGCTGGCCCTTCTGGACCGCGGTTTTTTTCTGCACCGGCGTCCCGTCGGCATCGCGCATAATCACGAACCCGCGGTTCAACACCGAGGCCGGACTGGCCGCTTGCAGCCTTTTCCAGAGCGCCAGCAAGCGCTGCGATTCCGATTCCACGCGCCGCTGCGGCGAGCGTTCACGCAACAAAGACGCCACTTCGCTCAAGCGCTGGCGGTGGTCTTGCACCGACCGCGCCAGCCCCGCCGCCAAGCGGTTGCTCAGGTCGTCCAGCCGCAGATAACCGCGTTCGATCTGCGCCGAGGGCGCAAGTAACCGCAGCCGCGAACGGGCGTGGTCGAGCCGCTCACCCGCCGCCTCCATGGCGGTGACGATGTGATGACTCAAATCCTCCGCCGCCCGCTCGACGCGCTCCGCCGCCGCGACAAAGCCACTCGAAATCAACTCGGCCGCCGCACTGGGCGTTTCGACGCGCACGTCGGCGGCAAAGTCGCACAGGGTAAAATCGATCTCGTGCCCCACCGCCGAGATAATCGGCAGCGGACACGCCGCCACCGCCCGCACCAGCGGCTCTTCGTTAAACGCCCACAAGTCCTCCAGCGAGCCGCCCCCTCGCCCAATCACCAGCAGGTCAAACACAACGCCGCACTCCGCCGGATCGCACGCCACGCGCAGCATCTCGATCATCTCGGCCGCCGCCCCCTCGCCCTGCACTTTGGCGGGCAACACCACGACCTGCCCGCGCCACCCGCGCCGGATCAGGATGCGCACAAAATCCTGCACCGCCGCGCCGGTCGGCGAGGTGATAAAGCCCACCGTGCGCGGCATGGGGGGGATCGCGATTTTGTTCTCCGCCGCGAAAAGGCCTTCCTCGGCCAGCCGGCGCTTGAGCGCCTCGAATTCGCGTTGCAGGCGCCCCACCCCGTCCTCGATCACCGCGCGTACGATCAACTGGTAATTACCCCGCGCCTCATAGACCGAGATTTCCCCGTAAACGAGCACCTGCACGCCGTCGCGCAGTTTTACGTCCTGGCGAGCCGCATCGCCGCGAAACATCACCGCCGAGAGCTGGGCGCCGGCGTCCTTGAGCGAAAAATACACATGGCCGCTGGCCTGGACGCGCAAGTTGGACACCTCGCCGCGCACCCAACCGGGGCGCACCTGAGATTCGAGCACAGCTTTGATGCGCCGCGTGAACTCGCTCACGCTCACCACCTGCGCACCGCTTTCTCGGTTTTCCAACTCGGTGTTCATACGGATAAGGCGGCTGCGGCGACGGCGGCCTTTTTACGCTGTAGGTAACGGCACAAAAAGCGCGCGCCGACGGCGAGCGCCACCAGCAGGCTCAACGCGAAGATAGCGCCCCTTGCCTGCCCCTGCATGAGCTCATCGCCGAAGTAAATAAACGGGCAAACCTGCAGCGCGTTCACCACCCAGGAGATGATCAAGTACGGTACAAACGGGATGCCGGCCGCGCCCAACAAATAGCTTTGCAGCATAAACGGGGTGCCTGGGGCGACCCGCACCAAAAGAACCAGGCTATTGTGATCATCCTTGGCCACCACGGGAATTTGAAGCCCCTGCCACGCAAACAGGCGCGCAATCCACGGCCGCAACAGCCAGCGCGCCAAGGCGTACGTCAGGATGATATTCGCCGCGAGGCTCACCAAGGACAGCGCCATGACCAGCGGCAAACCCAGCGTTGGGGCAAAAACCGGGCCGGCCACCAAGGTGAAAATCGACAGCGGCGCGCCCACCGACGGCAACAGCGCCATGAGGGTGAAAAACGCCAGCGGGCCCAAGCCGCGCAACCACGCCAACACCGTGTCGAGCGCCGGGCGCAGTTGGAAACCCTCGGTTTGCAAGGCCCAGTAAATTAACGCGCACGCAGCCACTCCACTCACGGCAAAGGCGGTGAGTAGCAGCCAGCGAGGGGCCGTGAGTAGGCGTTTCATTTTAACCTACCCTGCCCGCCACCGCCAAACACCGTCAAGCCAGCCGTGCCATTGTAATTCCTCGCCTGTTCGCGAGACGCTTTACGGGGACATTTCGGTCTGTGCTTTACCGCGTACAGCCGACACTCCTGTCTCAGTTAACCACACCTCGACGCTCGCCGTTTAACCGGCAGGCCTGTCGGGGCCACTCAACTTCACGCATGAAACTCTCCATCGTCATTCCCTGTTACAACGAAGTCGGCACCATCCGGTCTATTGTGGACCGCGTGCGTGCCGCCCCGGTTGCCGACAAGGAAATCATCATCGTGGACGATTGTTCGCGGGACGGCACCCGCGAGCTGCTGCGCACCGAAATTGCGCCCCTGGTGGCCAAGATCATTTATCACGAGGTCAACCAAGGCAAAGGCGCAGCCCTGCGCACGGGTTTCGCCGCCGTGACGGGTGACGTGGTGATCATTCAAGACGCCGACCTGGAATATGATCCGAACGAATACACCAAGTTGCTCGCCCCGATCGAACGCGGGCAAGCCGACGTGGTTTTCGGCTCGCGCTTCGCTGGCGGGGAGGCGCACCGCGTGGTTTATTTCTGGCACATGGTGGGCAATAAGTTCCTGACCCTGCTCTCCAACATGTGCACCAACCTTAACCTCACCGACATGGAAACCTGTTATAAGGTGTTCAAGCGGGGGGTGATCCAGCAGATTAAAATCGAGGAAAACCGCTTCGGTTTTGAGCCGGAGATCACCGCCAAGGTGGCCAAACTGGATGTGGTGATTTACGAAGTCGGCATCAGCTATTACGGCCGCACCTATAAAGAGGGGAAAAAGATCGGCTGGCGCGACGGTGTGCGCGCCCTCTACGCGATTTTGAAGTACAACCTGTTCCGGTAACTAAATCCGGTCTGAAAGAGACACCCTATTTAGCCCCCCCAACAGGTCGCACATTACTTAAAGGGCTCCAACTCCTGAGCAGTCCAGGGTTTGGCGCGGGCGGCCTCTTTGGCCAATACCTCGGCGACCTTGGCCTTGGTGATCGGCTCAGCCTTATTGCCCCACTCTTGGCGGATGTAGGTGAGCACTTGGGAAATCTTCTCCTCGTTCCAATTGTAACCACCGCCTGGGACCTTGCCGAACGCGGGCATAACGCCGTTGTAGGTTTTACCTGAGACCTCGATTTTGCCGCTAAGGCCATGGAGAAGAACGCGTACCACACGCTCTTCATTACCGGTGACCCAATCAGTCCCAACTAGAGGCGGATACACCCCGGCAACACCTTGGCCGGTTACCTGGTGGCACGTTGCGCAGACTTGTTGATAGGACTTTTTGCCCGCAGCAATCACTTGCTCAGGAGTCAGTTCCTTGCTGGCACTGCCGACTGCAGTCGTCGGGTCGAAGCGCTCATCGTAAACCATTGGGCTGAAACCCGCGCGGTAATGCACCACGTAGATGCTCGTCACGAAGATCATCGTGGAAACGAAGCCGAGCAGGAACAGCGGCATCAGCTTAAAGCCTTCAGCTGGCTCGGTCTTGTTAGTGAGCAGCTCGGCGTGAACTTTTTGGATGCTTTCGTCACTGGCTCCGTCTGGGCCGGAGGAGAGGTTATGA
>JBIIMH010000177.1:0-4894 GCA_044338095.1 Rariglobus sp.
CTTGGGGCCAGCATTTAGGCTGAGCTGGATGAGGCAGAGCAGGGTTATCACGGCCAAGTGAAATGGGCGGGAGTGAAGTAGGGGGCTTAGAGGCATGGGAGGGGATGAGTCGGTGGGCTGGCGGACGAGGCGGGGACTGGTCGGCTATGTTCTAGCGGGGTTCTGGTATGATCGGCTCAGCGTGATGAATCTTGAGGGGAAATTTTGCATGGCGGCTTACCGTGTGCCTGGGGCGCCTGCGCCGCCCGGTGGGCGTGCGCGGGGAGTTTGGCTTCGGCGGCGGCGGCTAGTTCGGGCAAAATCTCCACGCGGCCCGAATCTAGGTCGTAGCGGGCGGCCACCACCTTGACCTTCCCTGCCTTGACCGCTGCGGCGATGATCGGGCCGCAGGTACGCAAGGTGGCTGCGGTCATCTGGGCGTGGGCGATTACGGCATTGTTTACCGTGTCGCCTTCTTGCTCGGCTGTGGCGTTCACTGCCGGGGTGATGCTGGCGACGATGTCGGCGATATGGCCTGGCGCATGGCCACCAGCCACTGCGGCCGCCACTGCGCCACAGCGCTCATGCCCGATGACCATGATCAGGGGCACGTGAAGGTGGTCGACTGCATACTCGATGCTGCCGATCACATGGTCGTTGAGCACATTGCCCGCGTTGCGGATGACGAATAAATCACCGAGACCTTGGTCGAAATAAATTTCCGGAGGCAGGCGTGAGTCGGCGCAGGTGAGTACGATAGCAAAAGGTTCTTGTTTACCTGCGATTTCCTTGCGGCGAGCCACGGACTGATCGGGATGCCGCGCGCGTCCGCCCTCAAATCGCGAGTTGCCCGCCATCAAGAGCTCTAGTGATCCCTCGGCGCGTGAGACTTTAGGCGGCCTGTCCTTGGGGCCAGCATTTAGGCTGAGCTGGATGAGGCAGAGCAGGGTTATTACGGCCAAGTGAAATGGGCGGGAGTGAAGTAGGGGGCTTAGGGGCATGGGAGGTGATGAGTCGGTGGGCTGGCTGACGAGGCGGGGACTGGTCGGCTATGTTCTAGCGGGGTTCTGGTATGATCGGCTCAGCGTGATGAATCTTGAGGAGGAATTTTGCATGGCGGCTGACCGTCTGCCTGGGGCGCCTGCGCCGCCCGGGTGGCAGTAAATGGGCACAAAAAAGCCCGCCGTTTAGGGGCGGGCTTTTTAAGCGGAGGTGCTTTGGGCTTACTTGGCCTTGACGGAACCGCGCTTGAACTTGTTGGTGAACTTCTCGACACGACCGGCGGTGTCCACGATGCGCTTCTCGCCGGTGTAGGCGGGGTGCGAATCAGAGGTCACATCGCGCAAGACGATGAAGAATTCGACGCCATCGATGACTTCCTTACGGGCGGACTTCATCGTGGACTTGGTTTGGAAGCGCTTGCCGCTCGAAACATCGAGGTAGCAAACGTTATTGAGGACGGGATGGCCTTCTGCTTTCACGGTATTAAATAGGGGGTTGGATTAACCTTGGCGGGCCTTGTAGCGAGGCTCGACCTTGTTGATGACGTAGATGCGGCCTTTGCGGCGGACAACTTGGCAAGCAGGGTGACGCTTCTTCGCGGATTTGATGGAGGAAACAACTTTCATAAAGGTTCGAAAACACTGCTGGCACGCGCCACTGTCAACGGAATTTTTGGGGGATTTTTACTCAATTCAAGCTGGGGTCGTCAGGCTCGTCGGCGAGCAGCTTCCACTCATCATCGATCTGCGCGAGCAGGTCGCGCCAGAGTTGTTCATCGGGTGAATCTTCCAGTAGATCGGCCACCAGTGGGCTGACCACCCAAGTGTCCCGCTCCAGCTCTTCCTCGACTTGTCCGGCGGTCCAACCGGCATAACCGAGGAACGCGCGCATGTGCACGCCCTCCTCGTTGACCAGTTCCTCCGCTCGTTGCGGGTCAATGCCGAACATGAGTTGAAAGCCATCGCCCTCAGGATTGGGCCGCCACACGCATAAAATCACCTGAGTCGGCTCCACTGGACCGCCCGCGAAGAGCGGCACTTGTGCCAAACCGCTCATGCCGAACTCGGTGTTGAGTTCACCGAGGCATTGGTCGAGCGGGCGGTTCAACACCACGCCCATCGCCCCTTCGCTGTCGTGCGAGGCGACGAGGATGACGGTGTGCTTGAAATTTTCATCGCGCAGCGAGGGATGCGCCAGGAGCAACGATCCACCCAGCTCGGACTCAGATTTGGGATTACGAGCGGTCATCGGTAAATAAATAGCTCAGTTGAAGGCTTAAAGTTTCAACACCTTAACGTTGGCGTCTTCCAAGAGAGGCCGGACCAACGGGTCGTTGTTGTAATCCTCGCGGTAGCGGATCTCCGCAATGCCTGAGGCGGCGAGGATTTTGGCGCAGTTAATACAAGGGAAATGGGTGACGTAGGCGATGCTGCCTTCGACCGAACTGCCGCGGCGGGCGGCGTCGGCAATGGCGTTTTGCTCGGCGTGCACGGTGGCTTGCTCGCGTCCTTCGCGCAGGCGCGAAAGGTGCGGGGTGCCGGGCAAAAAGCCGTTGTAGCCGGCGGCGATGAGGCGGTTTTGGCGTTCGCCTCCGCTTACGATGACGCAGCCCACATGGAGCCGTTCGCACGGGGAGCGCGTCGAGATGAGCACGGCGGTGGCCATGAAATAATCATCCCACGAGGGGCGCTCGGTGAATTTTTGGGTGGCTTGGGCGATCAGATCAACCGCGGAGCACGTTTCGCTCATAGGCCCAAGCGGTAGCCCGCGTTTTGAAAATTGCCACCCTGAATCCGCAGCCCCATCAACCCGCCATGCCTACTCTGCAAGACCTCGTGACCTATTGCGACGAACGGACCCGGCGCTCCGCCTACAAGGATGCGCCCGGCGCCTTTAATGGCCTCCAGTTGGCCAATCGCGGACGTGTCACCAAGATCGGCGCGGCCGTCGATTCCGGCGTGGATCCCTTCCGGCAGGCCGTCGCCGCCGGAGTGGATTTTCTCATCGTGCACCACGGCATGTATTGGGACATGCCCCGGCCGCTCACCGGCCCGGCCTACGAACGCGTGGCCACGCTCATCGGCGGCGACTGCGCGCTTTACAGCAACCACCTCCCGCTCGACGGGCATGCGGAATTGGGCAACAACGCCCTGCTCGCCCGCCAGCTTGGGCTAGTGCCTGAGCGCCCTTTCCTGGTGCGCGACGGCGAGGCCATCGGGCGTATCGCGCCCTACTCCGGCTCGCGGTCGGGCCTGCGTGCGCAACTCGAAAGTCTCCACCCTCGCGTCATTGCGATTGAATACGGCTCCACTGAGCCCGCCGCCGTGGCCTTCTGCAGCGGCAGTGGCAACAGCGCTATCCCCGAGTTGTTGCCAGCCGGCGTTGATACGCTCGTTACCGGCGAATTACGCGAGGAGTGGTTCAATACCGCCCAGGAACAGAAGCTGAATCTGTACCTGTGCGGCCACTACGCCACCGAGGTTCACGGGGTAAAAGCGCTCGCCGCCGAATTGGCTGCCAAGTTCGACCTGCCCTGGGAGTTCATCGCCACCGACAATCCGCTCTGAGGCCCCACTTAGTCGCTTCGGACCCGCGCTTATGGCTCAGCTCAACGACCTCCGGCTACTGGTACCCGAGTTGCTCGATTCGCTTCCGCCGGAGCACCCCGACGCGCTGCAAAGTCGGCGCGACCTGCGGGTGATCAACAGCCTTATGGGCAACGCCCGCTGGTTTCGTTCGGCCTTGGCCAAGCACCTGC
This sequence comes from Rariglobus sp., assembly GCA_044338095.1. GTDB lineage: Bacteria > Verrucomicrobiota > Verrucomicrobiia > Opitutales > Opitutaceae > Rariglobus. The sequence continues at coordinate 3,740 of JBIIMH010000177.1, forward strand.
AACCCGACGAACGCGTGCTCGAACTCGGTGCCGGCACGGGCGAATTGGCCCGTTTCCTCCGTCCGGTCGCTCCGTTGATCGACAGCATCGACCGCGTACCCGCGCCACCGATCTGGCCATCTCAGGCCCGCTGGCATCAGGCCGATATCGAGCACTTTAGTTGCTGGTGTGACTATCCCGTCGTGATCGGCAATCTCATCCTCCATCACTTTAGCGACGATGTCCTTCGTAAACTCGGCTCGGCGCTCCAGCCGCACGCCCGACTGCTGATTTTTAGCGAGCCTACGCGTAAACGCTTCAACCAACACTTCTGGAGGATCGCCGCGCCGTTAGCTGGTGCGAATCGAGTCACCCGCCACGACGGGTACGTGAGCATCGCCGCCGGCTTTCGTGGCGATGAACTACCTCACGCGCTCGGCCTTGATCCCGCGCTCTGGCAGTGGCGGGTAACGACCACGCTGTTGGGCGCCTACCGGCTAATCGCCCAACGCCGTTCCTGATGTCGGCGTCACCACAGCCGATTCAGATCGCCGGCGGCGGCTTGGCCGGGCTTTCGCTCGGCCTCGCCCTTCGGCGTAACGGCATTCCGGTTACCATTTTTGAGGCGGGCGTTTATCCCCGTCACCGCGTCTGCGGCGAATTCATCACCGGACTGGCTGCCGGCACCATCGACCGCTTGGGCCTGGCCCCCTTTCTCTGCGACGCCCAAGCGCACCGTGAGGTCGCCTGGTTTTGGCACGGGCAAGCGCTGCGCCGCCAGACGTTGCCCTCACCGGCCTTGGGCCTGAGCCGCTTTGCAATCGATCAGCGGCTCGCCGCAGCCTTCACGGCCGCCGGTGGCGACCTTCGCACGCGCAACCGCGTTGACCTCGATGACGCACCGGCTGGGCGCGTCTTTGCCACCGGTCGCCGTCCCGCCCGTCCGGAGTGGATCGGCTTAAAATGTCACGCACTCAAGCTGCCCCTCGCCTCCGAGCTGGAACTGCACCTCGGCGTTCACGCCTACGTGGGGCTCTGTGCGGTCGAGGACGGGCGTGTGAACGTCTCCGGTCTTTTCCGCCTGCGTGACGGCCTCGAGCTTTCCCGCGAACTCGCTTTGTCCGCCTACCTGCGCGCGAGCGGACTCGCCGACCTCGCTGATCGGCTCGCCAGCGT
>JBIIMH010000178.1:0-4882 GCA_044338095.1 Rariglobus sp.
GGGGTAACGACGCCGCCGCGAGCTGGGGCGGCGATGCGCAACAATTGGTTACGCCCCAGCACCATCTCGCCGGCTAGGTTCATCAGGGCGTCGAGCAGGGAAACGGAAATGCGGACGGTATCCTCGGTCTTGACGCGGGCGGCGGGGCCACCGGCAGAGGCCGGATCGACCGGCACTGGCACAGTTGAAGGAGTGCTCATGATGGTTTTTGGGGGTTGGGGCGTGACCTCGGCGGCGGGCCGAGCAGGGGTGGACAACGCAAAAGAAGCGGCCGGAACGAGACTGGGCTGGGTGGCGAGCCATTCGGTCCAGACTGCTTTGGCGGAGCAGATCAGCCGGTCGGCGGGCAGGTTAAAGGCGCTCAGGAGTAAGTCGGGCTCCATGGCCGTGGCGAACAGCAGGGTGCAAGTTAACTCGCTGGCCACCGCCTCGGACAAGCCGCCCTCGTTCAGGGTCGTGGCGGCCGCGATCAGCAGGCCGAGCGACTCCACGTCGCGAAAGTAGTCCAGCAACGTCTGCCCGGTGACCTCGATGTCGGCCTTTAGTTGCAGCTCGATCACATACAGGTGGTGGCCGTTACACAGACTGGAGCGGACCAACTCCGGATCGATCGAGATGCCCCGCAGGCAGGCAGGCAAAACCGGAAGCGCGCCCGTGGCTGGCTTGACGGGTGCCTCAAAATCCAGACGGGCAGCCAAGGCGGCGCGCTCCTGCCGGGTATCCACTTCCGGGGCGCGCTCCGGAGCGGCCACCATCACCCGGAGGTGATCGGTACTGCCTAGAAACAGGTTGATCAGCTCGCGATCGGAGTGGAGGCGGCCGTCGCGCAGCAGCGCCATTACACTCTCCATGAGATGAGCCAAATCGGTGATCGCGGTGAGCCCGAAAAAACCGGCCGTGCCCTTGATGCTGTGGACGGCGCGGAACAACCGGTTGAGCAAGGCGGCGTCGTTCGGGTTGGCCTCCAGCCGGACCAGGTCGGTCTCGAGGGTTTCGAGGTGCTCGCTGGCCTCCTGCACAAACAAGGCGAGCATTTCGGGTTCGTCGGCGCTCATGGCGATTAAGCGGCGGCAGAGATCCCGAAGCGCTCGTTGAGATTGAGCAGACCAAACAGCCGAAGAACGCTCGGCGAAGCGTTTTCGATGCGAAAGGGGATTTGCCGTAAATGGGCCTCCCGGTACAGGCCGATCAGCAAGTTCAGCCCCTGGGAGTCAACTTGGCCGACCCGGGTAAAATTGGCCACCAGCGCTGTTGCCGAGGGATGGTTTTTTAGCAGCTCGATCAGTTCGGCGCGCACCGACACGACGTTGGTCGAGATCAAATCGCATTCGAAAGTGAAGAACAGCGTGGTGTCAGAAAATGAGGCATCCATGACGTTTTTGAGGGGTTAGACCGAGGTGACGGTTGCGGGACGGAGTACGGCGTGAACGTGCAACAAGGTGACCAAACCGGCGGGACGCGGGATGACCCCGGCAATGCAGGCGGGGTCCAGCCCCGAGAGACTTTCAGGGGGCGGCGGCAGCACGCCGTCGTCGTGCCGAAGAATGTCGCCTATCTCTTCGACCAGCAGGCCCAACAGGTCCTGACCGGCTTGTTCGGCGGCCTCGGGCTGCTGCGCGAGACGGCCGAGCTCAACACTGGTTTTAAAAACAATACAACAGGCGGAGGGCTTTTCCCCGGCGCCCGCGCAGCCCAACCGCAAGTCGAGGTCGAGGGCGGTGAGAATCTGCCCGCGCAAGTGAATGAGCCCGCGCACGATGGGCGGCGCTTGGTCGACCGGCGTGAGGCTCGGCTGACGGAGAATCTCGCGCACCCAGAGCAAGTCGCAGGCATACCAGCGGCCCTGGGTACGGAACGTGAGGAGCTGAGTCGGTTGAGACATGGGGTTTGGGGGTAAAGCAAAACCGTTGAAACGCGGAATGGGGGGGCGAAAAGCGGGGCGACCACAACCGGCCAAAACTTAGACAGGCTAATTTCATCCCACCGCTACCCACTCACTGCGCCTGCCGAACGCCGGATAAACGTAAAACCTTAATTTAAAACAATTAAATTTAATAAAGAAAAAGGTGCCCTGCTAACAAAGCCCTTCGACGGTGCAAATATCTAGACAAGGAACGTAGCGCGTCAAGAAATATTAGACAAAAATATAAACAAGAATTTACGCCCGGTAAAATCCGCTAAATAAATACACAATAGTCAGATAATTAGATTCATGCATAACCACTCCACGCCCGCAAACAAGCCAACCCCCGTTCTTTGTCTAACTTTTAGGGTTGCTGAAATCGTTCCAAGCGGACAGTTTAAGGCATGCAAAAAGGAAGTTCGATTCGAGTGGCGGCGGCTCAAACCGGCCTGACCGCCCACGTAATTCGCGCCTGGCAAAAGCGTTACCACCTCCTTGACCCGGCCCGCTCGGAGGGCGGCCACCGCCTGTATTCGGCGGCGGACGTGCAACGGCTCACCTTGGTTGCCCAAGTCACCCGGCTGGGCCACTCAATCAGCTCGGTGGCCCAGGTGCCGGATGCCGAGCTGAGGCAAATGCTGGCGACTGCGGCCGCCGCACAGACACCGCCGGTACCGCTGCAGGCGCAGGAACTAAACGTGCCAGCTCCATCCGCGCAGGCCAAGGCCGACGACCTGAAGGCCGAAATCATGGCCGCTCTCGAACGGATCGACGCCCGGGCCATCGACGAAATCCTAGAGCGGGGCGACATAGCGCTGGGCTGGCAAGGACTGCTGCAACGGGTGATCGCACCGACCGCCGTTGCCATCGGCGACGGCTGGCGGGCGGGAACCCTAATGGCCACCCATGAACACATTTTCACGGCCACGGTGCGGAAATTCTTGGGGAGTTTCTACCGGCAGCACTCACGCACCGAGAACGCCCCGCGCATCGTCATCGCCACGCCCCAAGGCCAAGTCCACGAACTCGGCGCGCTGCTGGTCGCCGCCACCGCCGAAAACGTCGGCTGGGACGCCACCTACCTGGGGCCAAACCTGCCCGTCACCGACATCATCGGCGCCGCCGTGCGCCGCCAAGCCAAGGTCATCGCGCTGAGCATCATTTACCCGCTCGACGATCCGGCGCTGCATTACCGGCTCAAGCAAATGAAGCGTCTGCTGCCCGCCGGCCTGCACCTGATGGTGGGCGGCAGCGGTGCTTACGCGTATCAGGAAACCCTGCAGGCCATCGGCGCAGCCACCTCGGACAGCCTGATGGGCGTTGCGGCACATCTGGACCAACTACGGCTTCAGCCTCAGCTGCCCCCGGCGCCCCGACCCGACGCGCAGCCCGAGCCAGCCGCCCCAGCGCAACGCCCCCTGGTACACGCCCGTGCGTAGTGCGGAATGATCCTGCGACCTAGTGGTGCGGTGCATCAGCCCGCATCGGCGAGTGGCCGTAGAATGCGATGCAAAGCTGCGGGCCATGCATCACACGACGTATTTCCTTGAGTGTGAAATGGCAAAAGACGATCACCCGAGCCCTCGCTGTTGCAGCTTTGCACCCTTCGAGGATTTTTGCGTCTTAGCGTCTTTGCGTTAAAACTCCGCCCCTCCCCCATGACCACACCCGCCGCCGACGACGCCCGCCCCCGTTTTTTAGCGCTCCTGCGCGCCTCCATCGCCGACGGCACACTGGTCAAACTCACCTTGGGTAAACCCGCGCGCACCCACGCCGACCCGACCTTGCACAACCTCTTTGTGCGTCCGGTCACGCTCAAGGCCGGCCCGCACCTCTCGTTGCTCTGGCGCCACGCCACCCGCGACATCACCAAAAACCTCCCGCCCGCCGAGGCCCTCGCCCTGCTCGAACCGCTCATCGGCGGGGACTTTCTCGACGCCCACCTGTTCACCCCGGCGCAAACGGCCCAGTTTGAAACCCGCCCCGATGGCCGCGACCGGCTCACGGTGAAAACCGCCGCCAGCGCCCCCGCGCCCGCGCCCGAAACCCACGACCGGGCCAAAGCCCACCTAATCGCCGGCGACGCCCCCTGGTTGCGCGCCCTCGGCGTGACCAACGACCGCGGACTGCCCCGCGAAGGCATGGCGCACAAGTTCCGCCAGATCCAAAAATTCACCGAACTGCTCGCCCAGCTCCTCGCCGAAGCCGACCTGCTCCCGCCCGCCTCCGGCCCTGAGCTCACAGCTCCTCGCTCACAGCTTCTAGCTGCCAGTGCCCTGCGCATCGCCGACATGGGGTGCGGCAAGGGTTACCTTACGTTCGCGCTCGCCGCGCATTTGGGGGCGCGCGCGGAGGTCACCGGCATCGAATTCCGCCCGGAGTTGGTTAAACTCTGCAACGACCTTGCGCGCGAACACCAGCTGGCCCCGCACCTGCGCTTTGCCGCCGGCGACATCGCCTCCAGCGTTTTGGAAAACCTCGACGTGCTGGTCGCCCTCCACGCCTGCGACACCGCCACCGACGACGCTCTGGCCAAGGGTCTGGCCGCAGGCGCGCGCCTGCTGGTGGTTTCCCCCTGCTGCCAAAAGCAGCTGCGCGCCCAACTCACCGCGCCCGCCGTGCTCGCCGACGCGCTGCGCCACGGGATTTTCCAGGAACGCCAGGCCGAGTTCGTCACCGACTCGCTGCGCGCCCTGCTACTCGAATGGGCGGGCTACAAAACCAAGGTTTTCGAGTTCATCGCCACCGAGCACACCGCCAAAAACCTCATGATCACAGCGATCAAAACCGGCCGCGCCCGAGGGTCAGATCTTGCGCTGGCCACACGCATCCGTGCCTTTGCCGCCTTTTACGGGATTCGCGAGCAGGCCCTCGCCCGCCACTTGGGGTTCAGCCTCACGGGCTAGCCCCATTTCAAATTAAGCTGTAGCCGCCTGAAGTAGCGCAGACTTCCAGTCTGCATTCCCAATCGGAGCAGAC
>JBIIMH010000179.1:0-4848 GCA_044338095.1 Rariglobus sp.
AAAAACTACCGTGGCGTGCCCACGTTGGTCATGGATCCCAACGGCCGCGAAAAGTGCGTCTCCTGCCAACTCTGTGAGTTCGTCTGCCCGCCCAAGGCGATTCGCATCACGCCCGGCGAAATCCCCGCGGATTCGCCCAACGCGCACGTTGAAAAAGCCCCGCAAGCCTTCGACATCGACATGTTGCGCTGCATTTACTGCGGGCTGTGCCAAGAGGTTTGCCCCGAGGAGGCGATCTGGTTGCAAAACCAGTTCTCGATGAGCGGCTACACCCGCGCCGAGATGGTCAACAACAAGGCCAAGCTCTACGAACTCGGCGGCACCTTGCCCGACCAGCATCACAAGTGGGACAAGAAAAAGGCCGCCGAAGCCCACGGCAACGGCCACTAAGCCGCCTGAAGTAGCGAGTAACGAGTAGTGAGTAGCGAGCATAGCCAAACAGCCTAAACTCCACCTGCACTCCTCCTCCTACTCGCTACCCGCTACTCACTACCCGCTACTTTACCAAACCATGTCTACCGACATCTTCTTTTATCTCTTCTCGGCCCTTACGGCCGGTTCCGCGCTCGCGGTGGTGCTTTGCAAAAACACCGTCGCCTCCGCGCTCAGCCTGCTGGTGAGCCTGGTGGGCGTGGCCGCGCTGTTCATCCTGCTCGACGCCTTTCTTTTGGCGGCGCTCATGGTGTTCGTCTACGCCGGCGCGGTCGTGGCGCTGTTCCTGTTTATCGTGATGCTCATCGATACCTACGGTGGGGTGCGTAAACCCTTCAAAAAGGCGACGATCGTCGCCTCCGGTTTGGCTCTGGCCCTGCTGGTGACCGGCCTCGCGACCCTCGCACAGCGCGGTTCGATCGCGACCCCCGAGTTCGCGGGAACCACCGAACAACTTGTCCCGGTCGGCGCCAGCCTGCGCGCTTACGGCGAACAACTTTTCACGACCTACCTGCTGCCCGTGCAGATCGTGGGTTTTCTTCTGCTCATCGCCATGCTCGGCGTGATCGTGCTCAGCAAAAAGTTTGAAGGCCTGGAGGACGTTAAATGAACGTAGGAATTAACGATTATCTTTATCTCAGCGCTGTGCTCTTCGCCATCGGCTTCTTTGGCGTCTTGCTGCGCAAGAACACGCTGGTGATCTACATGTGCCTGGAGCTCATGCTGGTCGCCTCGACTGTCGCGCTCGTGGCGTTCTCGCACTTCAACCGCACCATGGACGGCAACGTCTTTGTGTTCTTTATCCTCACCGTCGCCGCTGCCGAGGTGGCAGTCGGTCTCGCCATCATCGTGGCGCTGTTCCGCCGTCGCCAGACCATCCAGGTCGAAGAGCTCAACGCGCTGAAAAACTAAGCCTCTACCCACGTCACCGTGCCTACCACCGTTTTTGGCTTACCGCCACTTCTCGTCGCCCTCGTCACCTTGCTGACGCCTCTGGCCTCGGCCGCAGTGATCGCGCTGTTCCTGCGCCGGCAGGGCGCCATCGCCTCGCTGGTGTCGACGTTCACCGCCGCGCTCATTGCGGCCGGCGGCCTGTCGCTGGCCTACACCGGCGCACGCTTCACGGACTCGGCCGACTGGCTGACGTTGGGCAACTTCACGTTGTCGCTCGGCATCAAGTTCGACGATCTCTCCGCGCTGATGATCTCCATCGTCGGTGTGGTCGGCCTGTGCGTTCATGTGTTCTCGCTCGGTTACATGCACGACGATGCGGCCAAGGCCCGCTACTTCGGCGGCCTGTCGATCTTCATGTTCTCCATGCTCGGCATCGTGCTGGCGGACAATTTGTTCATGATTTTTATCTTCTGGGAGTTGGTGGGTTTCAGCTCCTACGTGCTGATCAACCACTATCACGAGAAGCAGTCCGCCGCCGACGCCTCCAAGAAGGCGTTCATCGCCAATCGCGTGGGCGACTTCGGTTTCCTGCTGGGCATCATCGCATGCTACTACGCCTTCGGCACGGTTAACCTCTCCGAGATCGCCGCCGCCTCGGTTTCGATCGCCGGTGTGGATACCAACGTCATCGCGTTGCTCCTGTTCTGCGGCGCAGTCGGTAAATCAGCACAGGTTCCCCTGCACGTCTGGTTGCCTGACGCGATGGAGGGCCCGACGCCCGTCTCGGCACTGATCCACGCCGCCACGATGGTGGCTGCGGGTATCTTTATGCTTTGCCGCCTTGAGCCGCTCTTCGCGATTTCGCCGCTGGCTCTCGACGTCGTCACCTGGATTGGTGCCGGCACCGCGCTCTACGCCGCGCTCTGCGCCATCACCCAAAGCGACATCAAAAAGGTGTTGGCTTACTCGACGCTTTCCCAGCTCGGCTACATGGTCGCCGCCTTCGGCTTGGGCCGCCTGAACATCGGCAACGATGGCCTGCCCACCTCGGCCCCGCTCCTCGCTGGCGCCGCCGCTGCGATGTTCCACCTCACCACGCACGCCTTCTTTAAGGCGCTGATGTTCCTCGGTTCGGGCTCCGTTATTCACGGCTGCCACCACGAGCAGGACATCTTCAAAATGGGTGGGCTGTGGAAAAAGATGCCGCTGACCTTTTTTACCTTCACGCTGGGTGTCGCCGCCATTGCCGGCCTGCCCTTGCTCTCCGGATTTTATTCCAAGGACGCCATCCTTCATCTCGCCGAGCTGAATAATTTCCCAGTCTTTGTGATCCTGTTCATCACGGCGATCCTGACCTCCTTTTACATGGTGCGCATGTGGAAACTGGTGTTTCTGGGCACCGCCCGCAGCGAGCACGCCGCCCACGCTCATGAGGGTGGCATCAGCATGACCTTGCCCCTGGTGGTTCTCGCCGTGCTGGCGGTGGTGGCAGGTTACACCCACGGTCCCCTCAGTGTTTATGGCCATGCCTTCGACGGCGTGTGGTCACAGATTCCGCATGCCGAAGGCCCCGGTGTGTTGGTAATGAGTTTGAGCATCCTCCTGATTGGTGCCGGTTCAGCCTTCGCCTTCTACAAACCAGGCAGCGTAGACACGCTGCAAATCAAGGCTCCGGCGGTCTTCGGATTCTTGGTCGTGCTCAAGGCGTCTTTCGACGGCGCCTACAACTGGTACGTCGCCAAAGTTCAGCAGCGCTTCGCCATGCTGCTCGACTTCCTTGAGCGCATTTTCCTCTCCGGCCTGATCATCCGTGGGCTTTCGGGAGTCGTCGGCTTGGTGGGCATCGGAGCCCGTGCGCTCCATGTCGGCAGCCTGCACGCCTACGTTTATTGGTTCCTCGCGGGTGCGGCCGTCCTGTGGGCCTTCGCCGGCGGTTGGCTTAACTAAAGCAATTTTCGTTCAACAACGTCATGTTCTCCCATCTTCTTCTGCTCTCCATCGCAGCGCCCCTGTTGGCGGCCGCGGTGATCGCTTCCGGGATTCCGGTGCGCTTCGCCAAGTCTGTCGCCGTCTTCGGCTTCTCGTTGCCCGCGCTGATCGCGTTGCACGCCTGGTATCATTTCCCCGTCGGTATCGGTGCCGATTACGCCTACCTGACGGTTTACAACACCGGCTTGCATCAACTCGGGATCAACCTCTCGCTCGGGCTCAACGGCATCGCGCTTCCGCTCTTCGTGCTCGCCGGTCTGGTCGGACTTGCCGCCGGTCTCTACGCCATTCAATCCGGTGCCGAGCGCCTCAAAACCTACCTGGCGCTGCTCTTGGTCATGCAGGCCGGCCTCATGGGTGTGTTCGCCAGTGTGGACATTTTCTTTTTCTACTTTTTCCACGAACTCGCGCTGATCCCGACGTTCATCATGGTCGGTATTTGGGGCGGCAAAGACCGCGGTTATGCAGCCATGAAGATGACCATTTACCTGACGGCCGGCGCGATGCTTTCCCTGCTCGGCCTGATCGCCATCTACGTGAAAAGCGGGGCGGAAAACTTTGACCTCATTACCCTGCGCCACGCCGTTCTTGAGCAGGGCATCGCCGCCGGTGCGCAAAATTACATTTTTGGCCTCTTGATGTTCGGCTTCGGCATTCTGGTTTCGCTCTGGCCGCTGCACACCTGGGCGCCCCTCGGCTACGGAGCCGCCCCCAGTTCGGCCGCCATGTTGCACGCCGGCGTATTGAAAAAGTTCGGACTCTACGGCCTCGTGCAAATCGCCGTGCCGCTGCTTCCGAGCGGAGCCGCACATTGGGTGCAGCCGCTGGCTTGGCTGGCCGTCGCCGGCAATATTTTGGTGATCGGCTTCATCACCATCGCCCAAAGCAACCTCAAGCAGATGGTCGGTTACAGCTCGGTTATGCACATGGGTTACGCGTTCCTCGGTGTTGCCACGCTCTCGTCGGTCGGTGCCGGAGGCGTGGTGCTGATGATGGTCGCGCACGGCCTTTCGGTTGCGCTGTTGTTCCTGCTTTCGACCAGCATCTATCACCGCACCCAGACCTTTGATCTCAATGAAATGGGTGGCCTCGCGCAAAAGACTCCGGTGCTCGCCGCGTTCTTTGTCACCGCCACCATGGCCAGCATCGGTCTTCCCGGTTTAGCCAACTTCTGGGGTGAGCTGACGATCTTTGTAGCCGCTTGGACGTTCTCACCGCTGCTCACCGCCCTGGCTATTTCGGGTGTAATCATCTCCGCGATCTACGGCCTGCGCGCCGCTGCCAAGGTGTTTTTCGGCCAGCCCACCGATGCGCTTGCCAAGGTGTTGGCCGCACAGCCAGCGACCGACCTGCGTTGGTCTGAAAAACTCCCGGCGCTCATCCTGATCGCCGCGCTGTTCTTCATCGGCTTCTGGCCCAAGTCACTGTCCACCCCGCTCAACGCAGCGCTTGAATCCGTCTATCCCGCCAAAGTCGTTACCGCGGCTGCCGGCCAATAATTTAGCAATCCGCCCATGTCACCCGAACTCATCC
>JBIIMH010000180.1:0-4831 GCA_044338095.1 Rariglobus sp.
GGCAGCGGTTGCTCCAGGAGCAGTTACCGTCACGGTGCCGACAAACGAGGAAATGACTGCTTCAACGGGAGCCTGCTGCGCGGAGGCCACAAGGGCACCCACGGCAGCTGCGATAAAGGTGAACGTAAGACGTATGGATTTCATGGATTAAAAAAATATACAGAAAGAGTAGCCCCTGTTTACCGTAGTAAACTGAACAGACGGCACGAAAGTTATTTTTTTCGAGATTATGTCGAGCCCGTTTTCACCGATGAAATGTAAAATCGCGGCGCAAGCTCATCCGGCTGGTCCGTTTTAGACGCGCACAGGCTCAGGCCATAATCAGGTAAGTCTGTATACCTACCGCATCTCTAATTAGCTGCTTACTTATTACGCTTAGCTGGTTTCCTTGCAAACACCGCAGCCCTTTACGGAAGATCCAAACGCATGTTTGGGTAAAATACGGCCCCCGTTTATGAGCGCGTATTCGGTCGGTTAACAATTCGCCCTTCAACCGGCGTTTTTACTTCCGCCGCCGGCATGAGGTGGGCAGGTTCACCGCCCCCCACGACATGCTGCGCCTCCTGTTACCGCCCAATCTCGCCGCTGCCGCCCCCCGCGACGCCATCGCGGTTAAAATCGAAATCGTCGCCTCCGCCGCGCCCAACCGCGCGGAATTCCCCGCCCTGGCGATTCTCAAACGCCTGTGCGGTGGCGTCGCCACGCCCCCGCCCTTTGTGCAACTCACGCGCGCCCAGTTGCGCGAACTCATCGCAGCTCTGCGCGGGCAACCCGTTTTCAGCTTCGTCAATGCCCCCACCGTTGCCCTCCTCTGGATTGGCCCTCGCCTGCGTGGTGTGAGCGAGCTCTTGGACGAGGCGCCTGTCGCCAAACCCGAGCCCCCAACCCGACCGGTCACGGCCGTGCGCCCATCCACTCTGGCGGCATCGAAAAACGCGCCGGCACCCATCACGCTTTTAACAGTCGACGGCAGTGAGCATTTTTTGGCCATCACCCTGCCCTCGCGTGAACAAAGCGGGTACGCCACCGCCCTTGATTTGGTCAAAACCCACGGGTTCTCCCTCGACGCCACGACTCGCACGTGGTGGCTGCGCGACCGCCACAAAACCCTGAATTTCCTCGCGACTCACCTTGTCGCGTTGCGTGACACCTATCACGCGGAGTTCACCGAGAATTTTGAAGCCAACACGGCTAAACTCGCCGAAATCGACGTGCAGTGCGACATCACTGAAACCGCCGGCGATTTCACCCTCACCCTCGGCTTGCAGGCCGGTAAGATCAGCGACGACGCGCTGCGCACGGCCCTGGCCACCAACCGCGGCTATGTGGAGGAAGCGGGTAAAGTTTATCTGCTGCCGCCGGAGAAAATCGCCCGCCTCACCACCGCCCAACGCGCGCTCGCCGGCAGCGCCAATGCCCCGGCTTCCTCCCGCCGCACCTGGCGCGTCCCCGCCGCACGGGTCGCCGAGGTGCAGGGGTTGATCGACGAACTCGTGCCCCACTACCAGCCACCCGCCGGCTGGAAGGCCCGCAGCGAGGCCCTGCGCAACCTCTCCACCCTCACGCCCGCGCCTCTGCCCGACGAACTCAAAGCCCTGTTGCGCCCCTACCAACAGATTGGCGTGGCCTGGCTCTGGCACCTTCACCGCCACGGGCTCGGCGGCATTTTGGCCGACGAGATGGGCCTGGGCAAAACCCTGCAGGCCATTTCCCTTTTGGCAGCCCTGCGCGGTGCCGGCGCATCGCCAACGACTACCTCACTGCAACTTTCATCGGGCCGCCCCGGCCACGCCTCGCCCAACGGCCTTCCCTCGCTGGTGGTTTGCCCTGCCTCGTTAGTGGAAAACTGGCGCCGTGAGACAGCCCGCTTTGCCCCGCAGTTAAGCGTCTTTGTCCACCACGGCGCCACGCGTTTGACCTCCCTCGCCGACGCCAGCCCCCACGACCTGTTGATCACCTCCTACGGCACGCTCGCCCGCGACCGCGAGTTGTTTGCAGACATCCCGCTTGCGTGCCTGATCGCCGACGAGGCCCAGCACATCAAAAATCGCCGCACCCAGAACGCCCAGGCGCTGCGCAGCCTCAACGCGCGCAGCCGCTTCCTGCTCACCGGTACGCCCGTGGAAAACGCCCTCGACGACCTGCGCGCGCTCTTTGACCTGCTCATGCCCGGGTATCTCGAAAAAATCCCCGCGGGCACCCGCAGCGACGAGCGCCAGTGGTTCGATGAACGCCTGCGGGCGAAAACCTCGCCCTACATCCTGCGCCGCACCAAAAAGGCCGTCGCCCCCGAGTTACCCGACAAGATCGAGCAGGTCCTTTACTGCGAGCCGTCCCCGGTCCAGTCCCGACTTTATACCGAGTGGCAGCAAAAGTCCGAGCAGGAGCTCGACGCCCTTGCCGCCGACGGCGCATCCGAAAACTCCCTACGTCTGGCGACCCTCACCCAACTTCTGCGCCTGCGCCAGATCTGCTGCGACCCGCGTCTCGTGGCACCGGCCACCTCCGCCGACCACTCCAGCAAACTGGAAACCTTCCGCGAACTCCTTGCCGAGGCGGTCGATGACGGGCACCGCCTGCTGGTGTTTTCCCAATTCACCTCGCTGCTCGGACTCTTGCGCGCCGAACTCGAGGAACAGGGCTTGTCGTACTGTTACCTCGATGGCAGCACCCCGCAAAAGCAGCGGCAGGCCGAGGTGGATCGCTACAATAACTCAGCTGACATCCCCGTTTTCCTCATCTCGCTGAAAGCGGGCGGCACCGGCCTCAACCTCACCGGCGCCGACACCGTGGTGCATTTCGACCCGTGGTGGAATCCGGCCGTCGAGGCGCAAGCCACCGACCGCGCCCACCGCATCGGCCAAAAACGCGTGGTGACCAGCTACAAACTCATCTGCACGGGCACGGTCGAGGAGAAGGTCCTGCACATGCAGGCAACCAAACGCGCCCTGCTCGCCGACGTGTTTGAGGCCAGCGACCTGAACAACGCCAAGCTGACCCTCACCGACCTCAAAGCGCTGCTGCGCGATTAAACCAGCCGGTGGGCTGCGCTTAATCGTCAGGGACAGGCGGTGGGTTGCGTAAAGTCATTGCCCAGAGGCGCGCATTCGGGGCAGGGTTTCACCCCATGACGTGGAAATTCTGGAAGTGGTCCAGCGCGGCCCTGATTTTGTGTGGACTGGTTCTTGGTGTGGTGGCCGGCATCATCGTCAATCAATGCGTGGTTACACCGGAGGGTTTGGCTCGCTTATCGTGGTGGCTGACAAACGCAGTCCAGCCCCTGGGGAAACTGTTTATCCGGATCATTTTCATGATCGTGATCCCGCTGATTTTTTCCGCGATCGTGCTCGGTGTGGCCGAGATGGGCGATGTTCGTAAGCTGGGGCGCGTCGGCCTGAAATCGCTCGGATTTACGTTGCTGCTCACCACCACGGGCGTGCTGGTCGCCTTGGGCGTAGTCAACGTGTTCGCACCGGGCCACCACATGACCGAGGCGACGCGCGATACGCTACGGGAGCGTTATCTCGGTGACGCCGCCGAGAAGGTCGCGCAGGGAATAAAGGAAACCCCGCTGGCGGACACGCTGCTGGGGTTGATACCGCAAAACCCACTGGCGGAAGCGGTCAACGCCTTCACGCCCAACTACACGGGAGGTGGTTTGATCGCGGTCATGGTCTTCAGCCTGTTTTTCGGGGTGGCTCTGGCGATGTTGCCGCAGGAGAAAAGCGCGCCCCTCACCGCCGTTTTGAAGGGGGTTTTTGAGGTCTGCATGGTCATTATCCGTTTTGCCATGAAACTGGCGCCGCTGGGCGTGGCTTGCTTGGGTTTCGCGCTCACGGCCCAGATCGGCGCCGATGTTCTGCGCAGCCTCGGGTTTTATACTGCGGTGGTGATCCTCGGTCTTGGTATCCAGCAATGCGTAACCTACCCGCTTTTCCTGAAGTTTATCGGCGGGGTATCGCCGGTGGCGTTTTTCAAAAACATCAAAGAAGTCCTGCTCACGGCGTTCAGCACCTCGTCGAGCAATGCCACGTTGCCCGTCTCGTTGCGGGTTGCAGAGACAAACCTAAAACTCCCGGCGCGGATCAGTCGTTTTGTGCTCACCGTGGGTGCGAGTGCCAACCAGAACGGCACCGCGCTTTACGAAGGGGTGACGGTGCTGTTTCTAGCGCAGGTCTTCGGGGTGGAGTTGTCACTGGGTCAACAAGCGGTGGTGGCGTTGATGTGCATCATGGCCGGACTCGGAACGGCGGGCGTGCCGGGAGGTTCGCTGCCGCTGGTGGTGGGGGTATTGGTGACCATTGGCGTACCGGGCGAAAGCATCGCGATCATCCTCGGGATCGACCGGTTGCTCGATATGTGCCGAACGACCCTAAACGTGACCGGCGACCTGGTGATCGCGGTGCTCGTGTCCAAGGGCGAGTCGGACGCGAGAGATGGCGATATGGGGGCTGCAAAAACGCGTCTGTTTCCTGGCTAAAATGGGGTGGACGCCTTTTTCTCGATATGAATGGCTTTCAACTCCACGGCATCGCCTATGGACCAATTAAAAATCGAACAGGTTCCCCCTCCCCTAGAACTCTTTACGGATGTAAGCTTCCGGGGCTTAGCCGCATGAAGTAGCGCAGACTTCCATCCTGCTTAGATGCAATCCCGGTCCGGCAACCCGGATCAGACGGGAAGTCTGCGGTACTTTTCAATCCGTTACCTGCCCGCTTCGCCCGCGCCGCGCCACGGTGTGCCGCTGGAATCGCCGAGGAACCAATCACGACGCTCAGATCAGGGGTGCAACTCGGGCTAAAGCTCCTCCCTGACCAGAGGAAAAAACTCC
>JBIIMH010000181.1:0-4792 GCA_044338095.1 Rariglobus sp.
TCCACCAACGCTGGCTGTCCCCCCCCAATTCATCCAATTTCAGCTTAAAAGCTTTGGGCAATTCGCGGTGGGTTTAACTAGAAAAACCAGCACCACGAAATGCGATGCGCCCGCACGTTCAACATGGCGCGAGCTTTTGCTTGTCAGGCTTTCCCGGCGCCCCCTATTTCTCACCGATGAAATATATCTTCGTGACGGGCGGAGTGGTCTCGTCGTTAGGCAAAGGCCTCACGGCTGCCGCACTCGGTGCGCTTTTGGAGCTGCGCGGTTTGACCGTGCGTATCCAGAAGTTCGACCCCTACCTTAACGTCGATCCGGGCACCATGAGCCCGTTCCAGCACGGCGAAGTCTATGTATTGGAGGACGGTGCCGAGACCGATCTCGACCTCGGCCACTATGAGCGCTTCACCAGCGGAAAACTCTCCAAGCTCAACTCCCTGAGCTCCGGCCAGGTCTATGAGAGCGTCATTTCCAAGGAGCGCCGAGGCGTTTACCTGGGCAAGACCGTCCAGGTCATCCCGCACGTCACCAACGAGATTAAAGAGCGCATCTACGCAGGCGGTAAGGATGTCGACATCCTTATCACCGAGATCGGCGGCACCACCGGCGACATCGAGGGGCTCCCGTTCCTCGAAGCGATGCGCCAGTTCGCCCTCGAAGTTGGGCCGGACGACTGCATTTTCATCCACGTTACCCTCGTGCCCTACCTCAAGGCGGCCGGGGAACTGAAGACCAAGCCCACCCAGCAGTCCGTCGCCAAGCTGCGCGAAATCGGCATCCAGCCCGACATCCTCGTCTGCCGTTGCGACCACCCGCTTGAGGCCGGCCTGCGTGACAAAATCTCCATGTTCTGCAACGTCCCGGTCAAGGCCGTGATCGAGTGCGGCGACGTGGACTCGATCTACGAACTTCCCCTCGCTCTGCAAAAAGAGCGCATGGACGACCTGGTGGTTGACCTCTTCGGGCTCAAGAATCCAGCCCCTGAAAAGAACATCTGGACCGAGATCGTGCGCCGCATCAAAACCCCCGCCCACGAGGTAAAGATCGGCGTGGTAGGTAAATACATCGAGCTCCAGGACGCCTACAAATCCGTTTACGAGTCCATCACCCACGCCGGCATCGCCAACAACACCCGCGTTAACATCGTGCGCATTGACGCCGAGGATCTGGAAAAGAAAAACGGGCTTAACATTCTCAAGGGGCTCGACGGCATTCTCGTCCCGGGAGGTTTCGGCGACCGTGGCACCGAGGGCAAAATCGCGGCGGCTAAATACGCCCGCGAAAACAAGGTTCCCTACTACGGTCTCTGCCTCGGCCTGCAAATCGCAGTTATCGAGTACTGCCGCAATGTGCTCAAGTTGAAGGGCGCCAACTCCACCGAGTTCGACGCCAACGCGCCCCATCCGGTGATCAACATCATGGAGGAGCAGAAGAACGTCATCGATAAGGGTGCGACGATGCGACTGGGCAGCTACGAGTGTGCGCTCACCCCCGGCTCCCACGCCGCCAAGGCCTACAAAGCCACCCACGTGCGCGAGCGTCACCGTCACCGCTTCGAGGTTAACAACGCCTACGTCGGCCAACTCCAGCGCGGCGGCATGATCATCAGCGGCATCAACCCGCGCCGCAATCTGGTCGAGATCGTCGAACTCAAGGACCACCCGTGGTTCGTCGCGGTGCAGTTCCACCCCGAGTTCCAGTCCAAGCCCAACAAGGCCCACCCGCTCTTCGCCGCGTTCATCGGCGCCGCCCTCAAAATGAAACCCGCCGCCAAGGCCAAGCCCGCGAAGAAGAAGAAACACAAGTAGCGAGTAGTGCGTAGCGGGTAGTAAGTAGGTTCGGACTCCGACCACTCGGTTTAGCCTCCGATTTCGTCAACCCGCTACTCAACTACTCCCGCCCGCTTCCGTCTACTCGCTACTCACTACTTTCCGCCCCCCGATGCCACTTTTCGATCCTAAGCGCCTCCTTGTTCTCGCCGGTCCTTGCTCGCTCGAAAACGAGAAGGTTGTTCGCTCGGTGGCCGAGAAACTCGTCGAGCTGCGCGCCCGTTACCCCGAGCTCAACCTGGTGTTCAAGGGCTCCTTCGACAAAGCCAACCGCACGTCGATCGCCGGCGGTCGCGGCACCGGCCTCGAAGAGGGGCTCGCCCTCCACGCCCTGGTGAAAAAAGACTACGGGCTGCCCTGCGTGACCGACGTCCATGACGCCGGTCAATGTGCCCCGGTCGCCGAGGTTTGCGACGTCCTGCAGATCCCCGCCTACCTTTGCCGTCAGACCGATCTGCTCCTCGCCGCCGCCGCCACCGGCAAGGTGGTCAACGTGAAGAAGGGCCAGTTCCTCTCGCCCAACGACATGGTTCACGTCGTAGGCAAATTGAAGCACGGCGGTGCCGCCGAAATCTGGCAATGCGAGCGCGGCGCCACCTTCGGTTACAACAATCTGGTGGTGGACATGCGCACCTTCCCGATCATGGCGCGCAACGGGTATCCAACCATTCTCGACGCCACCCACAGCGTACAACTTCCCGGTGCCGCTGGCGGCAAAAGCGGTGGTCAACGCGAGTTCGTGCCCACGCTCGCCTTCGCCGCCCTCGCGGCCGGGGCCGACGGCCTTTTTCTCGAAACCCACCCCGATCCGGACAACGCCCTCTCGGACGGCCCCAACATGGTGCCGCTCCCCGAACTCGAAGCGCTCCTCGCCAAGTGCCTCGCCTTTTGGAAACTCGCCCGCGCTTAAGCGGTCTGCATCAGCTTCTCAATCGACCGTCTCCGACCGTCGCCAACCTCACACTAAACCCCAACTTTGATGAACACCTTCCTCATCGACTTGCCGATCCCCTCCATGGGCGCGACCGTCAGCGAACTCACTGTTATCGACATCAAGGTCGCCGTCGGCGCGCACATTTCCAAGGGAGACAAAATCGCCGAGTTGGAGAGCGACAAATCGGTTTTCGAGTTCGAGGCGCCCTGCGACGGCGTGATCGAGTTGGTGCAAGCCCGCGCGGGGGATATCCTGCCCAGCGGCTCGCCGTTCCTGCGTATCAGCACGGCGGATATTTCGCTGAAAAATCTTCAGGTTAAAGCCGGCGCCAACACGCCTGTTGCCACTTCAGTTTCCACGCCGAAGCCCGCTCCTGCAGCAGTAGTCGCACCCGTTGCGTCGCCCGTAGTGGTTGCCGCGCCCGGCCAAACGGCCGCCGCCCCGGCCGCTGGCATCCAATGGACGCCTCGCGCCGCCAAGCTCGCCCAAGAAGCCGGACTCGACCCCGCCAGCATCGTCGGCATCGAAGCCACCGGCCCCGGCGGACGCGTCTCAGGTGACGACATCACCCGTTATCTCGCCCACCGCCCCGCCGCGTCCGCTTCGCGACTCGCGGCGCTGAGTGCCCAATGCTGCGCACCGACGTCAGCCCCGGCCGAGACGGTTTGCATCGCCGGCATCGGTTATGCGGTGCCCAAGAACGTCCGCGCCACCAGCGAGATTTTAAAGGCGTTCCCCGGCCGCACCGAGGCGGAGATGCTCAAGCTCACGGGCATTAAAGAGCGCCGCTACGCCGATGCAGACGCTTCGGCGACCAGTCTGGCCGCCATTGCCGTCAACCACGCGCTGGCGCAGGCCGGCATGACCGCTGCGCAGATCGACGGTATAATCCTGGCCACCATTATTCCCGACCAGCCCGTGCCCTCGATGGCGAGTGCGTTGGCCAAGCACCTCGGCTGCAACAAGGCGCTCGCCTTTGACGTCAACGCCGCCTGCTCCGGCTGGCTCTACGCATTGGAAGTCGGCCGCGCCTTTATCCGCGGCGGCACCGCCAAAAACGTCATTGTCGTCACCGCCGAGCTGCTCTCGCGCATCACCAACCCCAACGACCACGAAACCGCCTTCCTGTTTGGCGACGGCGCGGGTGCGGCCATCCTCACGGATGCGCCCGGCGGCCACCGACTGCATCGCATGGCGCTTTCCGGCGATGCGGCGGCATTCGAAGCCATTCAGCGGCCCGGTGGCGGAGCTCGCCAGCTCATGCCCAACGCCGACGGCAGCGACCGCGGAGATTTCTTCCTGCAAATGGACGGCGGCGCGGTGTTCAAGAGTGCCGTGATCGCGTTCTCAAACGAGATCGAAAACGCCATGACGCGTCACGGCCTCACGCCGGCGGACATTTCATGGATCGTGCCGCACCAGGCCAACGAGCGCATCCTGCGCGCCGTGGGCAAACGCGTGGGCATTCCCTTTGAGAAGTTTGTCGTGACCATTGCCAAGTACGGCAACACCTCGGGAGCGTCCGTTTCGATGGCGCTGGGTTGGGCGGCCGAAGAGGGGATTTTTATGCCGGACGACAAAATCATCTTCTGCTCGGTCGGCGCCGGACTGACCTTCGCCGGCGGGCTGCTGGTCTGGTAAGCAACGGCGACAGGTGCCCCCTTCGGGGTTTCCGATACTGAACCCGAGTTTAATCCTGATCGCCTAAGTGGGCGGCGATCGACAGGGGCAAGATGAGGCTGCAGCTCTTAACAATCTATTTGCCGCCCGTCGCCGCCGAATCTTCCATCAGCCCATTCCTTCGCATGGACTTCCACTTGCGCACCTCCACTCGGCCCTCCCCTTCTCCATTATGCCCCTTATAAATAAAACCCTCGGTAAACTCGTATCCTTCGAAGGCTCGGAGGGGAGCGGCAAGTCCACCCAAATTTCCCGCCTCGCCAAACACCTGCAACTGCTCGGCCGCGATGTAATCACCACGCGTGAGCCTGGCGGCACCGAAATCGGCGAGCAGATCCGCAACATCCTG
>JBIIMH010000182.1:0-4778 GCA_044338095.1 Rariglobus sp.
GCTTCGTTCTCATCCTCCTCACCGTTGGCCTGATCCCACTCCTCGTGCAGGCGCTAATCAGTCTCCAGTCTACTGCAAAAATCGCCGCCGGCTCAGCGGGCAATTTGGAGCAAGGCGCCAAGGGCACACTCGAAACAATTGAGCGTAATGTCTTCGAGCGCTACGGTGACGTGCAGGCCTTTGCCACTAATCACGTTCTGTTCGTTGACGATATGGAGCATAACAAGGCGGCCAAAGAGCGTTTAACCGACGCCATCAACGCCTACGTTCGCCTCTACGGCTGCTACAGCCTGAGTATGGTCACGGACACCACGGGCAAGGTTATTGCCGTCAACACGACCGACGCCGCTGGTAAAGCCTTAGATTCCGCCTTCCTGATCGGTAAGGATTTTTCCAAGGCCTCTTGGTTTCTAGACGCCCGTGATGGAAAGTTTCTGAAATCAGATGTGCTCACCGGCACCGTGGTCGAGGACGTCGGCCAAGATCCTGATGCCGTGCGTGTGATCGGCAAAGACAGTCTCACATTCAGTTGTTCGGCACCGATAACCAATCCGAAGGGAGAATTTATTGGCGTCTGGCGCAACCTCGCCGATTATAGCGTTATTGTTGAGTCCATAATTAAAGCGAATTGGGATAATTTCGCCGCTAAAGGACTTGCCTGTGCCGAATTCACTCTGGTGGATAAAAAGGGCACCTTGATCTCCTATTACAGCCCGAATGATACAGGCAATAAGGAGTTTAAGCGCGATTTCACCAAGGTGCTGAAAAAAAATGTAGCCGAGTCCATGGAGAGTGGGAAATTGGCACTTCTCCTCAACCCCGGCGCCAGTGGCAACGGGCGTGATTTGGATAACGAAAACCATCACTGGCACCTCACCGGTTATGCCAAATCGGAAGGTGCTTTGGGTTATCCTGGTCTCGGTTGGTCTCTGCTCATTCAGGCTCCTGAACATGAAATTAACGCCGAAGTGATCGCTGCTGATCGCGCCACCTATCTCACGCTCGGAATCACTCTGTTAGTGCTGATTGCGGTTGCCATTGTCGTGGCCCGCTCGATCGCGCGTCCAATCGGCGAGTGCGTCGCAGCGATGAATCGACTCGCACAAGGTGACCTCACCACCGAGGTCGTGGTTAAGCGTAAAGACGAACTCGGAACCCTAGGTAAAGCCATCAACACCAGTATCGGCAACCTGCGCCAGCTCATGGGCAGCCTCACCCAATCAGCCACCGACCTGCAGAGCTCGGCCAGCACGCTCACCGACACGGCACACACACAAGCCGCCGCTGCAGAAGAGACCACGGTTCAAGCCAACACCGTGGCCGCAGCCGGCGAGGAGTTATCGGTTAACTCCAAGTCGATGTCTGCCTCGGCAACGCAAATCACGCAATCTACCAGTACCGTGGCCGCCGCCATGGAGGAAATGTCCTCCTCAATTCAAGAGGTTGCACGCAACTGTGCTCAGGAAAGCGAAATCGCGCGCAAGGCCGATACGCAGGCCCGCGAAACCCGGGTGCTCATGGGTAAACTCGACGAGTCGGCCCGCCAAATCGGCAAGGTCGTGGAGTTGATCAACCGCATCGCCGAGCAGACCAACCTGCTTGCGCTCAACGCCACGATCGAAGCGGCCAGCGCCGGCGAGGCCGGCCGCGGGTTTGCGGTGGTGGCCAACGAGGTCAAGGAGCTCGCCCGCCAGTCGGCCGCAGCCACCGAGGATATCCGAAAACAAGTGGGGCTGATTCAGGACAATACCGGTGCGTCGATCAAATCGCTGGAGGAAGTCGGCAAGATCATCGGCCAGGTTTCGCAAATCTCTTCGTCGATCGCGGCAGCTGTCGAAGAGCAGTCAGCGACCACCTCGGAGATCGTCGGCACAATTCACGGGGTATCGACCGCCACCGGCACGCTCTCGCAGAACGTGCAACAAACCGCGGATGGGGCGAGCGAAGTGGCGCGCAACATCGCCGGGGTGTCCACCGCAGCTGCTGACGGCGCCCGGGGAGCGGCGCGGGTGAGCACCAGTGCGACCGAGCTCACTGCGTTGTCGGCAACCCTCAGCCAACTGGTGGCGAAGTTCAAAATCTAAAGACTCCAATCGGGAGGGACGAACTCAGTCTCGTCCGGGTTAGCAAAGTAGCGCAGACTTCCAGTCTGCTTCATCTCAGCTCCGGCAAACAGATGAGGCAGACTGGGAAGTCTGCGCGTTTTTTTTGGGCCCCGTTACTTTACATGTTTTTTGCGCTCCAGCCCACGCAGCTGGAAAGAAAAGGGGGGGGACGCTTAAGTCCCCAAAAAGAGTGCCGATATAGTCAGCGCCATCGAATCCCCTTTCCGCTCGCTATTTCCCCATGAAACATCCCTCCCGCTTCCTCGTTATCCCCGCCATCCTCCTCGCGTTGTGCACTCCTGTCGTTGCCGAAACCATTGAGGTGCGCGCCGATGCTTGGCCGCCCTATAATATCCAGCCCGGCACCCCGTCGCCCGGTTACGTCGTCGAGCTTTTGGCGCTGGTTTTCCCGCAGGGGGGAATCAATTACAAAATCAGCCCGTGGCCGCGCGCCGTCAAAGACGTCACCGAGGGTAAAATCCACGCGATCATCGGCGCGACCAAGGACGAGGCCCCCGGCACGGTTTATCCTGAGGAGCCAGTCGGCGCCACGTGCAGCACCTTTTACGTGGCAAAAGATAACACCTGGCGTTTCACCGATCTGGACTCGCTCAAAAAGGCCAAAGTGGGCGCCGTCTCCGGTTACGCTTACGATAGCGGCCCAGTTGATGCGTATTTGGCCGCCGGCACAGTCCCCGCGGTCCAGCTCGTTGGCGGTGATGATCCGTTGCAGACCAATATTAAAAAACTTCAGGCCGGTCGCATCACCACGATTTTGGAAGATGCCAACGTGATGAGTTGGACGCTCAAAGAATTGGGGTTGCCCGCTGACACCTTTATTTCCGCAGGCAAAGCAGGCGATGAATCCAATTTCATCTATGTGGTTTTTTCCCCCACGCATCCCGAGTCAGCCGCGCGCGCGGCTCGTTGGACGGAAGTTATCCGCCAGCTGAGGGCCGACGGTACCTTGGCCAAAATCCTCGCCAAGTATAACGTCCAGGATTGGAAAAAATAATCCTGCCAAAACACCGCGCGGACAGATGTAGCCCCGCCCGTTGGCCCCGACCGCCGGTCGAGCTCGCCTAACAAACCAGCCCAACCGGTCTGGGCTACCTTTAACCGCTATCTTTTACCTTCGGTCTCACTCCCCCCATGCGCGTTCATATTAAACTCACCCTGTCGATCGTGGCCATCACCACGCTGTGCACCAGCGCGCTGAACATCTACAGTTTCCGCCAGTCGCTCAAGCAGCAGGAATCCTTGCTGGCAACCAGCTGTATCCAACGCCTGGCGGGGTCGCTCAAATTGCCGCTCTACAACATGCATGAGGCCTTGGTGAAGGATCTCATCACGGCCGAACTGATGGACCCTAACTTGGGGGCGATTGTCATTACCGACGCGAACGGCACGCCGAGCACTTGGCTGGTCCGCACGCCAGCGGGTGAAATCACCAAGTCCACGGCGGTGCCCACGGAGACTGCCATTCGGGAGGCTATCATCACTTCGCCCGAGGCTGGATCGAAAGAAGTGCTAGGCGGGGTAAAGCTGTGGATGAGCCCCAATGCACTCGCCGCCGAGCGGCAAAAAATGCAGCAGGATTTGATCATCCAACTGGTGTTGTTGGGGGGAGCGCTGATGGTCACCACGTGGTTGCTCGCGCGGTGGATTATACAACGCCCGCTGGAGGTGGTTACTCGCCAGTTGCACGCGATTGCCGAAGGCGACCTCACCACCCGCAGCCAATTGAAATCCAACGATGAATTCGGTCAGTTGGCCAACGAGCTCGATTTCACGGCGGACGCTCTCATGTCGATGATCAAGGGCATCAGTGAGAATGCGCTCCGTCTCAAGAGTGCCGCCAACACCCTCACGGGGACGGCGAACAATCAGGCCGCCGCCGCCGAGGAAACCACGGTGCAGGCCAACACCGTGGCCGCTGCCGGTGAGGAGTTGTCGGTGAACGCCAAGACCATGGCGACCTCTGCCGCCCAGATCACCAAGTCGACGGAAACCGTTTCTGCTTCGATCGAGGCCATGTCGGACTCCATTCGCCAGGTCTCCACCAATTGCGCGAAGGAGTCGGAAATCGCCCGCAAGGCCGACACGCAGGCGCGTGAGACCCAAGCGCTGATGGCTAAACTCGACGAGTCTGCGCGCCAAATCGGCAAGGTCGTGGAGTTGATTAACCGCATCGCCGAGCAGACCAACCTGCTCGCGCTCAACGCCACGATCGAAGCCGCCAGCGCGGGTGAGGCGGGGCGTGGGTTCGCGGTGGTGGCCAACGAGGTTAAGGAGCTGGCGCGCCAGTCGGCCGCCGCCACGGAGGATATCCGAAAGCAGGTCGGGTTCATTCAGGATAACACCCGCGCCTCCACGCACTCGCTTACCGAAGTTGCCAAGGTCATTGAAGAGGTTTCGCACATAGCGGCTTCGATAGCGGCAACCGTAAAGGAACAGTCGGCGGCGACGTTCACGGTTTTGGAGACCATTAACAATGTTTCGTCCGCCAGCCTGAGTTTGACGCAAAACGTACAACAAACCGCCGACGGGGCGCTTGAGGTGGCGCGCAACATCAACGGTGTGTCCACGGCGGCTGCCGAGGGCGCGAAGGGCGCGACGCACATCAGCACGAGCGCGAACGAGCTCAATGTGTTGTCGGCGACGCTCACGCAG